>CAZLKI010000046.1:0-8449 GCA_964560035.1 uncultured Synechococcus sp. | reverse complement strand
TTTAACCCTAACTAACGAGGCTCTAAGCTCAAATGTTATACCTTTAACCTCAACTAATGAGGCTCCAATATCCTCTTATCAAGATCTCCAAGATTTGAATTTAGCTTGGCAACAGTTGATCAAATATTTATCACCACCTTCTAAAGCAATTTTTGTGAACAAAGCGATTTTTTTAGAAATCAATGATAATAATGTCGTAATCGGCTTAAAGGATAAGGGTTTAAGAGAAATCGCCGTCAAAAAGCGAGAAGAACTTGAGAAATGCTCTAAACAAATCTTTAATCGTAATGTTAAGGTACTATTTCGGTTTGTCAGTTCTGATGAAGTTCCTACTTCGACAATTTCTGCTACTGACGATCGCCCCAGTTATCAGGCTGTTTCTACGACAAATTCCGCTACAAATTCCGCTACAAGTTATACAGTAAGTTCTAGTGAGAGAAATGAAATAAGCGATCGCCCTAGCTCTCCAGTCAATAAACTAGATGAAATAACCAAAGCATTACCTGAAGAACCGAATCTTAAAACTGAACTAAAAACACCAGATCTAACTGAATTAGATGAGCGAGTCTCTACGAGAAGCGTCCAGCCGACTGAGGAATCCGCAGCAATTAAAAATGTCGTGACTTTCTTTGATGGGCAAGTTATTGATTTGAATGATTAATATAAAAGTAAGTAGATAATTCGGTGGCGGTATAGAGGAAGGGCTAAATCAATTTATACTAAGGTTTCTATAAATTATATTTTTCCTATATAAGTTTTCATTTAATTTTTAATTTTAATTCTTATTAGTTATGTCACAGCCAGCGATCGAGTCTATTCTTGCCGAAAACCGCCTGTTTAGTCCTTCTGAGTCATTTTCAGCATCGGCTCACATTAAAAGTCTTGCTCAATACCAAGAGCTTTACGACAGAGCTAAGGCAGATCCCGAAGCATTTTGGGCAGAGTTAGCCGAGCAAGAATTACACTGGTTCGAGAAATGGCATACCGTTTTAGATTGGCAGCCGCCTACCGCTAAGTGGTTTGATGGTGGCAAGATTAACATTACTTACAACTGCCTCGATCGCCATTTAACTACAAGTCGTAAAAATAAAGCGGCATTAATTTGGGAAGGCGAGCCAGGGGATACGCGCACTCTAACCTATGCCCAATTACATCGCGAAGTTTGTATCTTTGCCAATGTTTTAAAATCTTTAGGAATTAAAAAAGGCGATCGCATAGGTATATATCTGCCGATGATTCCCGAAGCTGCGATCGCGATGCTTGCCTGTGCCCGAATTGGTGCGCCCCATACCGTAATTTTTGGTGGATTTAGTGCCGAAGCTGTGCGCGATCGCCTAGTGGATGTCCAAGCAAAGTTAGTTATTACCGCCGATGGTGGTTGGCGTAAAGATGCGATCGTCCCCTTAAAAAGCCAAGTAGATAAGGCGTTGGTAAATGGTGCGGTTCCTTCGGTGGCTAATGTGGTGGTAGTAAAGCGAACTGGTCAAGATATTGAAATGGATAGTTTACGCGATCGCTGGTGGCATGATTTACAAGTCAGTACATCTCCTAAATGTGAAGCAGAACCGATGGATAGCGAAGATATGCTATTTATCCTTTATACCAGTGGTAGCACGGGCAAACCGAAGGGCATCGTGCACACTACAGGTGGCTATAATCTCTATTCGCATATCACCACAAAATGGATTTTTGACCTACAGGAAACCGATATATTTTGGTGTACTGCCGATGTGGGGTGGATTACAGGGCATTCGTATGTTGTTTACGGACCTCTATCTAACGGAGCTACAACTTTGATGTATGAAGGTGCGCCCCGCCCATCTAACTATGGATGTATGTGGGATGCGATCGCCAAGCATGGAGTTACAATTTTTTATACTGCTCCCACTGCCATCCGCACTTTTATCAAAATGGGAGATGAGATTCCTAATGCTAGAGATTTATCTTCTTTGAGATTATTAGGAACCGTGGGCGAGCCGATTAATCCCCAATCTTGGATGTGGTACAAGGATGTAATTGGTGGTGATAGATGTCCGATTGTCGATACATGGTGGCAGACCGAAACAGGAGGGATTATGATTACACCTCTACCTGGTGCCATTCCCACTAAGCCCGGTTCAGCAACGCTTCCTTTCCCCGGAATTATGCCTGATGTTGTGGATTTAGATGGCAATCCTGCGGCGGATAACGAAGGTGGATATCTAGTAATTAAATACCCTCACCCTGGCATGATGCGAACAGTTTATGGCGATCGCGATCGCTTCCGTAAAAGCTATTGGGAACATATTCCGCCTAAAGATGGTAAGTATGTCTACTTTGCAGGAGATGGAGCCAGAAGAGATAAAGATGGATATTTTTGGATCATGGGGCGAGTGGATGACGTGATTAATGTTGCAGGTCATCGTCTGGGCACAATGGAAATAGAATCGGCTTTAGTTTCCCATCCTGCGGTAGCAGAAGCGGCGGTAGTGGGTACGCCCGATGAGATTAAAGGAGAAGATATTTTTGCCTTTGTGATTCTTGAAGGTGGATTTACGCCCAGTCCCGAATTAAACAAAGAACTAAAACAGCACGTTGTTAAAGAAATCGGGGCGATCGCTAGACCTAATGAAATTCGATTTACCGAGGCATTACCTAAAACTCGTTCGGGCAAGATTATGCGAAGATTATTACGAGCGATCGCCTCTGGACAGGAAATAACCAGCGACACTTCGACCTTAGAAGATCTAACAATTTTAGATAAACTTCGTGCCGATATTTAGCCCATATTTAACATTTAAAGAAAAATTAAAAAAGGAGCACTAAAAATGGTTGCAACCATAATCCCCCAAGAGACCGAACAATCCGATCGCCCCGCCGAGCAGAGAGTGGTTTTACATAATATTTCTTGGTCTGGTTACGAGCAGATTTTGCAAATATTGGGAGATCATCGCTCATCCCGCCTAATTTACGATGAAGGAACCCTAGAAATTACCATGCCATTAGAAGAACATGAGAGCAGCAATGAGATGATTGGAGTATTCATCAGGGCTTTGACTTTAGCATTAGGATACAACCTCAAAAGTATGGGATCGACCACTCTTAACTTTCCCAACCTTAAAAAAGGGGCGGAACCTGACAAGTGCTACTACATCCAAAACGAACCAATGGTGAGAGGTAAAACTGTAAATTTAGAACAAGATCCGCCACCCGATTTAGTTTTGGAAGTTGATATTACCCATTCTGACATGAACAAATTTAGGCTCTATGGCAGCATGGGAATTCCCGAATTTTGGCGTTATGATGGTAGAGTTCTATCCATTTATTGCTTAAAAGCTAGTGAATATCTAGAAGTCGAGCAAAGTCCAACCTTTCCGCAGTTCTCTAAAGAAGATTTATATAATTTTCTCAGTCAATGTCAAAGCATAGGTGAATCCCAAGCTCTAAGAGACTTGCAGACATTAATTAAAGAACTGCACTAATATCATGTCTAGAGTTACAACCTTGGCAGAAATTGCCCCTTTGCTTGAAAATACTATACTTCAAGACTCGAAAGTGATAGTTCTGGAGATTCCTGAATCTGGAGAACAAGGCTTTGCAGTTGAGACAACTCCTGAAAATAGAATCGAAGTTTGAACTTTGAACTTTGATGAGAGCGTATGTCAATCAAACTAAAGGAGATGTAAGGGAATATGCCCGTGAGTTAATGCGAGTCAACCATTGGGATTTTCATGAAAGACCTTAAGCTGTCAATTCTAGTTTGCCAAAATCAAAGTCCAAGAAAGATATTGAAGATTATTGCCAGTTGTAAAGGAGATTATAAAGAATGGTTGCTGCACATAAAAATTTACCAAGATTGACACCCGACGAATATCTGGTTTGGGAGGAAACACAACAAGTTAAGCATGAATATCTGGACGGTCAGGTTTATGCCATGACGGGCGGTACGGTTAATCATGGACAAATTGCCATTAATTTTGCCACGATCCTGAAGAATCATCTAGGCGGTAAATGCCGAGTACTCAGTTCTGATGTCAAAGTAGAAATTCAAAACTCTAGGGAATTTGTTTATCCAGATGTCAGTGTGACTTGCGACGATCGCGATCGAACTGCAACTAAATTTATCAGTCATCCATGTTCGATCGTAGAAATCTTATCTCTAAGTACCGAAGGTTACGATCGCGGCGGTAAATTTAATTTATATCGTAGGTCTGAAAGTTTACAAGATTATATTTTGGTAAGTACAGATAAGATGGAGATCGATATATATCGAAAAAACGAGCAAGGTAGATGGGAAATCATCAATTACGGATCTGGCAGCGAATCTGGAAGTCTAGTCGAACTGCAAAGTATTAATTTAACCTGTGCGATCGAGCAAATCTACGACGGCATCATTTTTTAGAAACAATATTAAAAACATGGTAGTTAAACCCGACTGGCTGAGAGTAAAGGCACCCCAATGGCAAAGAGTAGGAAATGTTAAAGAAACCCTCCGAGATTTAGGCTTAAATACGGTGTGCGAAGAAGCATCCTGTCCTAACATTGGCGAATGTTTCAGTATTGGCACCGCCACATTTTTAATTATGGGTCCTGCCTGCACCCGTGCTTGCCCCTACTGTGATATTGACTTTGAGAAAAAGCCCCAGGACCTAGACCCTACCGAACCCGATCGCCTAGCTAAAGCTGTAGAAAGATTAAAGCTAAAACACGTTGTCATTACTTCGGTGAATAGAGACGATTTGTCTGATGGTGGAGCCTCGCAGTTTGTTAAATGCATTGAGAATATTAGACACCTCATGCCCAATACAACTATAGAAGTCTTAATTCCCGACTTGTGTGGCAACTGGCAAGCCCTAGAAATCATACTTTCTGCCCGTCCAGATGTCCTCAATCACAATACCGAGACTATCTCCAGACTCTATAAACGCACCCGTCCACAAGGGGATTATCAGCGTACTCTAGAACTTCTCCGCCGTACCAAAGAACTCGCACCTTGGGTCTATACCAAATCAGGACTAATGGTCGGATTAGGCGAGACTGAATCTGAAATTATTGAAGTGATGGCAGATTTACGCCAGAGTGATTGTGACATTTTAACGATCGGGCAGTATTTACAACCCTCACCGAAACATCTTGACGTGCAGGAATTCGTCCATCCCGATCGCTTTGCTTTATGGCAAAAAGTAGGCGAAAATATGGGATTTTTACAAGTTGTATCATCACCACTGACTCGCAGTTCTTACCATGCCGAAGAAGTAGAAAAATTAATACAGCTTTATCCACGCCATCATTTACGCCATCATTTACGGTAGTAACCTAGAAAGTTTTTAGCAATTGCGTCAATAGAGTTACATCAACAGGACATCAATAGCATAGAATATCTAAAGCATTATTAAAATTAGAGGTATACATGATAGGTCAAATATTTGCACCATTTGCAGATGAAAACATAGATTATCGTTCTGAAACCTATCGTGACGCTTACAGCAGAATTAATGCGATCGTGATTGAAGGCGAACAAGAGGCACACGATAACTATATTCAACTTGGTGAGCTATTGCCAAATCTTAAAGCCGAATTAGCCAGCTTGGCAAAAATGGAGATCCGCCACAAAAAAGGATTTGAAGCCTGTGGACGCAACCTAAATGTGATTCCCGATCTGGCATTTGCTAAGGAATTTTTTAACTCGTTGCACGGTAACTTTCAAAAAGCCTTTGCGATCGCCGATGTGGTTACTTGTTTATTAATTCAATCTTTAATTATTGAATGCTTTGCGATCGCGGCGTATAACATTTATATTCCCGTTGCTGATGACTTTGCCCGCAAGATTACCGAAGGTGTAGTTAAAGATGAATATTTACACTTAAATTTTGGCGAGGTCTGGTTGCACGAAAACTTTGCCACAGCTAAAGATGGATTAGAAGTAGCAAACCGCCAAAACCTACCCCTAGTCTGGAAAATGCTGAATCAAGTAGCAAAAGATGCCAAAGTCTTAGGCATGGAAAAAGATGCTCTAGTTGAAGACTTTATGATTCAATACGGTGAAAGCCTTGGTAAAATTGGTTTTAATACTCGTGAAATCATGAGAATGTCGGCAATGGGCTTAGTTGCTGCTTAGAATCCTCGTTTAAAATCATATAAAATACTGAAAATTTAATGTTTGGTTTGATCGGACATCTCACCAGTCTTGCCCATGCTCAGGCTGTCGCAAAAGACTTAGGCTATGAAGAATATGCTGGACAAGGGCTAGAATTTTGGTGTATGGCTCCGCCCCAAGTTGTCGATGATATTACGGTAACTAGCATTACAGGGCAAGTGATCCAAGGCAAGTATGTGGAATCTTGTTTTTTGCCTGAAATGTTGGCAGCAAAGCAGTTTAAGGCAGCAACTCGTAAAATTATCAATGCTATGGTCTATGCTCAGAAGCAAGGTATAGACATTACGGCACTAGGTGGCTTTTCTTCAATCATCTTTGAGACCTTTAACCTCAGTCAAATTCGTCAAGTCCGTAATATTCACCTCGAAATCCAAAAATTCACCACAGGCAATACCCACACTGCTTATATTCTGTGTCGTCAAGTCGAACAGACCAGTATAAAGTTTGGGATAGATTTGTCTAAAGCGACAGTAGCAGTATGCGGAGCCACAGGAGATATTGGCAGTGCCGTGTGCAAGTGGTTAGATGCCCGTACCGATGTTAAAGAATTAGTTTTAGTTGCCCGCAATCAAGAGCGTTTGCAAGAATTGCGATCGCAGTTAGGGCGAGGAAAAGTGATGGGAATTGAAGAAGCTTTGCCCATTGCCGATATCGTCGTATGGGTGGCGAGTATGGCGAAAGGCATGGAAATAGATGTGTCTACCCTAAAACGCCCTTGTGTGCTAATTGATGGCGGTTATCCTAAAAATATGAGTACCTCAATTCAAATTCCTGACGTTTATGTGATTAATGGTGGAATTGTCGAGCATTCTATTGATATAGATTGGAAAATCATGAAAATTGTCAGTATGAGCGCACCTGCCCGTCAACTATTTGCTTGTTTTGCTGAATCTATGCTCTTGGAGTTTGAAGGTTGGCATACTAATTTTTCGTGGGGACGCAATCAGATTACGATCGAAAACATGGATAAGATCGGCGCAGTTTCGATCAAACATGGGTTTCGTCCTTTAATTGCTTAAGTAATTGCTTAAGTAATTTCCAGATTAGGAAGTCCAAAGCGATCGCCTAAATAGACATACCACCTTGGACATGACGACTGAACAAGCAACTTTAGATAACTTGTAGTTTGATAGTTCCCCAAAAAGAGGAAATTGTAACCATATATACCTAATTCTGGCTCTTAATTTTGGCTTCTAGCTTTGGTTTAACCTTGTACACCTAACAACAGCACTTCCCAGACCAAACGCGGTTGAATATAGCTATTTAACTGCTGTTTTGCCAATTCTAGGGACTGTATGATTTTAATAATTTGTGACCTATTTTGATTAGTTGAGTGATTAATTAATTGTCTATCTGAACTCCACAGATGATTTTGCAAATACCCGATCAGCCAAATTTGCGACTCTAGCTCTAGCTCCTTACAAATATTCTTAGCTAAAGTTAATGCCTGTACGGGCGTGTTTGGTAAAGTTTGAATTTCGGTCAAGATTTGCGGGGGAATACTTTGAAATTGGGCAAAATTAGCGATCGCCTGCCCTGGAGAACCTTGAGCCAAATCGATAATTTCGGTGGAAATATCCGCAATGTTAAAGTTTTGTTCTAACTTCTGGTCTGAATCTCGATCTAAATTTTGTTCTATGCTACACAGTACCTGCATCAACTCAGCCTTGGTTAAAGTGTAAAAAGGAATGAGATGGCAGCGCGATACCAAAGTTGGTAATAAAGAACTAAGATTTGGAGCGATCAAAATAATCGTCGCTTTACCCGGCTCTTCTAAGGTTTTAAGCAGAGCATTGGCTGCGGCTTCGGGCATTGTTTGTGCCTCTTCAATTATCACTAGCGATCGCTTACTTTCTAAGGGGGGTTGACTCAAAAATTGCCCAATTGCCCTAATTTGCTCCAGACGGATTTGGGGCGCGGCGCGTTTCTTTAGTCCCACAGCTTCGGCTGCCGTTAATAATTTGCCTTTATCTGTATAAGTTGGTTCGACCCACATTAAATCGGGATGATTGCGCCCTCGAACCCGTTGCGATGATTTGGGATCGCTAATTACCGCCTCAGCAAAGGCTAAAGCCGTGAGTTTACGCCCAATGCCAGATGTCCCCACAAATAAATAGGCGGGAGCAATCCGATCGCGTTTAATTGCCGATTTTAAGAGAGCGATCGCGGTATTCTGCCCAATAATCTGATTAAAAGCATCCATATAATATGGTTCAGGCGTAATTACGATCTCTATATAGTAATTTTCAATCTAACGTATTTTGTGTAAAACCATAAAATTGCAATTAAAAATAGCACTTAAAATGCACTTAG
>CAZLKI010000045.1:0-14822 GCA_964560035.1 uncultured Synechococcus sp. | reverse complement strand
AGAGGATGCGCCTCCCACTTCCGATTGGTGGTTTAATTTAATTCACCCTGAAGACCAGCCCAATGTCGAATCGTTTTTTACCCAAATTGAGAATGGTCAGGATCGCTACCAATCCGAATATCGAGTGCGCCATGCGGATGGTCGTTGGATTGATATGTGGGAAAGGGGCGATTTGAAACGGAATGGGGCGGGTGAAATCGTTGAGGTAATTGGCTTTACTTCTGATATTAGCGATCGCAAATTTGCCGAAACTGCCATGCGCCAAAGTGAAGAACGCTACCGCAATTTAGTCGAATTAATTCCGCAAATAGTATGGACAGCAGATCACCGAGGAACCCCGTTAGACGTTAATCAAAGATGGTTAGATTTCACAGGACTAACTACCCTAAAAGAAGCACAAAGCCAAGGATTAAGACCTTTTCTGCATCCCGATGATATGGAGGTTATGAGGGATCTCTGGGAGATGGCACAACAAGAAGGTATCCCTTTGGAAGCTGAAAGCAGAATCAGGCGAAATGATGGCATTTATCGGTGGTATTTGCACCAAGCTATTCCCATTAAAAACGATCGAGGGCAGGTAATTAAATGGTTTGGGACTTGTACCGATATCGAAACCCAAAAGCAACTAGAACAACAACACGCCACTCTGTTGCAAAAGGTTCAAGAACGTAATCAAGAACTAGACCAGTTTTGCCATATTGTTTCCCACGATCTTAAGGCTCCATTGCGCGCGATCGCCAATTTAGCTCAATGGCTAGAGGATGATATCGCCGATTTAATTCCTGCCGAAAATCAACAGCAACTGCAATTAATGCGATCGCGGGTTTACCGCATGGACTCTTTGATCACTGGGCTGCTTAACTATGCCCGCATTGCCCGCGAAGATATTCCCCTTGAATTAGTGTGCGTTGAAGCTCTGCTCTCTGAGATTTTAGATTCTTTAGCACCGCCGACAGAGTTCACGATTGAGTTATATCCACCTTTTCCCACTTTTAACACTAAGCGCATTCTGTTGCAGCAAGTTCTCGCTAACTTGATCGGCAATGGCATCAAACACCACGGTCACCCCGATGGCAAAGTTATGGTTACGGTTGAGACCTGCTCCGACTTCTATGAGTTTACAATAACCGACGATGGCAAAGGTATTGCCCCAGAGCAGCAAACTCTCATTTTTAATATTTTTGAAACCCTAGAAGGTCAAAATCATAGCGAAAGTACGGGAATTGGCTTGGCGATCGTCAAAAAAATTGTCGAAACCGAAGGGGGCGTAATTCAACTTAAATCTGAAGTTGGTCGAGGTTCAACCTTTAGTTTTACTTGGTGTAAATATAGCGATCGCTCTGAAGCAGTAAAAAGCTAATCTGGAGCAGCTTAAACTCATAATTGATGTTACGTGGAACGAAGACCGCCCTCACCCCCCAGAGAGGCGAGGGGGAGCAAAAAACAGAAAAATTCTTGGTTCCCCTCGCCTTTTGGGAGAGGGGCTAGGGGTGAGGGTCTTAGAACCTTCTACGTAACATCAGTTATTTTAGATTAATAATTTATCAACAATGCCCAGACCTTTAACTGTATTACTAATTATTCCTACAGGCATTAAAGCGGCAATTGGTGGTTATGCGGGGGATGCTTTACCAGTGGCACGGGCGATCGCGGCAGTTGCTGATACCTTAATTACCCATCCCAATGTGCTAAATGGAGCCAGTTTATTTTATCCCATGTCGAATGTTCTCTATGTGGAAGGCTATGGGCTGGATCGATTAGCGATGGGCAGTTGGGGATTAAAGCAAGTTCATTCTAATCGGATCGGTGTAATTTTAGATAAAGCCATAGAGCCAGATTTAGCATTACGTCATCATCAGGCGATCGCGGCGGCTAGAGCAACTTTAGGATTAACAATTACCGATATTATTACCACCGATCGAGATTTAGACATAGAACTGCAAGCAGGAAAGTCGGGGGCAACTTGGGGAACTATTGCTAACCCTGATAGTTTGCTCAGAGCGGCAGATAAGCTAGTTAATGATTGTAAAGTGCAGGCGATCGCCGTCATAGCCAGATTCCCAGATGATACGGATAGTGAAGCTTTACAAGATTATCGTCAAGGGCAAGGTGTAGATGCACTTGCAGGAGCCGAAGCCGTCATCAGTCATTTAATCGTTCGAGAATTTGGAATTCCTTGCGCCCATGCCCCTGCTTTATCACCATTACCCCTCGATCCTAGAGTTTGTCCTCGTGCTGCTGCTGAAGAATTAGGATATACGTTTCTGCCCTGCGTGCTAGTAGGTTTAAGCCGATCGCCCCAATTTACATCTATTCTTAACTCCTCTTCAACTTTAACTAGAGATGATATTGATGTCGTGATTATTCCCGAAAGTGCCTGTGGAGGTGCGGCAATCCTAGCTCTGAATAGTCTTAATCGTCAGACAATTTTTGTCAAGGAGAATACTACTTCTCTATCTGTTTATCCGCAGATGTTAGGGTTAAGAGGCATTACGGTAAATAACTATTTAGAAGCGATCGGAATTTTAGCTGCAATTAAGGCAGGTGTTAATCCCCAAAGTTTGAAACTCTAGGTATATCTATCGGGTATCCTAGTTCTCTTGCCTTTTCATGATTCAAAAGTTGGATATCATTCAAATGATCTATATTCAAAAGCTTGAGTTTGCTCTTAATTCTATCCCTAAGACGATCTCGTATAGGTAGTAACTATGCTTTGGCTTGAGAAGATTCAATTTTATAAACGAATATAACCTTGAGCTTGCATAAATTACTTGGGAAATCTAGACAAGTTGACGAAATCTCTTGATATAAGCTTTTTCCCTTTTCAGTATCAGGTAAACCTTCCTGTAAATCTTGAAATTGTGGAGTAATATCACCTCCTTCTTTAACCAATGAGCAAATTTGAATACGTTGTTTATTGGCACGGGCAAGAAGCTCAAATTGTTTGATTACAAAATAGCTATGGGTTGCTATATAAATTTGAATTCCAGCCTTACTCAGACTAAAAAGCATCTTGACGAGAGCAATTATTGCCTCAGGATGTAAGTTTGTTTCAGGCTCATCCATAAATAATATTGTGCCTTTGCGAAGAGTTCGGTTACGAATTAATGTAGTTAAAATCCCAATTTTTTTTATCCCTTCTGCGACTTGAGGCATCAAAAACTTATCTCGTTCACGTTTAAAGATAAACTGATTATCTTCCCGAACAATTTCTCCACTAAACAACTTCTCTAAATCAACTAGAATCTGCTTCATATCTTTTTGAAGATTACCTTTGGTAGTCGGGAGGCGTAATGCCTTGATTAAGTCAAAGTAAGTATCATCAAAACCAAAAATTTCAAGTTGCTCTCTAGTAGCGGCGATCGCATCAAAGGCAGTGATTACTTCCTTGGGTGGAATAAAAAATGCTTGGAGGTTAGGTATCTTCTTTATATCTGGAGAGCAGTCAGTTATCTTGCGCGTAGCCTCATGTGTAAAAGAGAAGTGATAATTTTCCTCACAGAGTCTGGTATCAACCTTAAGTTTGCTTTGTCTTTTAGTGACAATATCTCCAATAGCATTAGGTTGAAATGTCCAAAGGATTTTATTCGCTAAAATTGTGTTAAAAGTCTCTTGCCCAGCATTAGGTTTAGATGGCTTGGAGTATTCTTCTAAACTTTTGGCAACACTGTAAAGAATTTTGAGTAAATGTGTTTTACCCGTATCATTTTTACCGATCGGAATATTGATGTTGTCAATATCTTGCCATTTAAATGATTTAAAACCCGCCAAATTCTCTACTGTGATTGAATCGTACATTAGCAATTTTAGAAAGAGTTGACTTAGCTAAATATCTTAACAAATGAACTTAGCAAGGAATTATCAATATTGAGGATTAACAGGTAACCAGCAGGTAAAATGAGAATAATTATTTAATAGAATTAGCTATGGAAAATACACTGGATACTCAAGCTTTACGGCGATCGCTACAAAAATCTCCTAACTATCACCGCCAAGGCTTTGGGCATGAGGTGGAAGTAGAAAGCAACATGAAAACTGAGTATTACAGCGATCTAGTCCAAAAGATTCGAGATGCTAACTATATTTATACTCAAGGCAATGTCACCATTTATTTAGCGCAGTCCTTTGGTTTTTGTTGGGGTGTAGAACGGGCGATCGCGATCGCTTATGAAGCCAGAAAACAATTTCCCACCGAGCGGATATGGATTACTAATGAAATTATTCATAATCCTTCGGTCAATCAGCGACTCAAAGAAATGGAAGTGCAGTTTATTAATAGCGATGGTAAAGGAAATAAAGATTTTTCAGGCGTAGAATCTGGAGATGTGGTGATTTTACCCGCCTTTGGTGCCAGCATTCAAGAAACACAAATGTTGAATGATATGGGTTGTACGATCGTCGATACCACCTGTCCTTGGGTTTCTAAGGTCTGGAATCGGGTGGAAAAACATAAAAAAGCGGACTTCACTTCGATCGTGCATGGAAAATACAGCCACGAAGAAACGATCGCCACGATTTCCTATGCTAAACGCTATTTAGTAGTTTTGAATATGGAAGAAGCAGAATACGTTTCTAACTATATGCTTAAGGGCGGAGATAGAAATGATTTTTTAGCTAAGTTTAGCCGTGCTATATCCACAGGATTCGACCCAGATTTACATCTAGAAAAAGTGGGGATTGCCAATCAAACGACAATGCTCAAGGGCGAAACCGAGGCGATCGGCAAGCTCTTTGAACGTACAGTCATGATTAAATATGGGGTTGAGAACTTAAATCAGCATTTTCTCAGCTATAACACCATTTGTGATGCCACCCAAGAACGCCAAGATGCCATGCTCGAAATTGTCGAAGAACCCCTAGATCTCATGATTGTAATTGGTGGCTACAACTCCTCTAACACTACGCACTTACAAGAAATTTCCATTGCTAAAGGATTACCTTCTTATCATATTGACTGTAGCGATCGCATTATTTCTGCCGACACTATAGAGCACAAGCCTTTAAATAAATCTCTCGAACAATCCCATAACTGGCTCCCTATAGGCAAAATCAAAATCGGGATCACCTCTGGAGCTTCCACCCCTGATAAAGTTGTGGCGGATGTAATTGAAAAAATATTTGCCCTGAAAAATCCCCATCCTGAAAATTCTTAATTAATAACTCACCTTATGCAATCTAAAAACAAATCCCTAATTTAATGGGGCTTGGGGCTAAGCCCTCAAACTCTCTAAACTCAAGTAACTTAAAAATGATCCGCGTAACGTCAGTTAATAAGGAGTAGAAATGGCTAAAACTCTCAACAAGCCCTCGGCAATGATCCACGAAATTCAGCTTCAAAAAGTTGATAACTGGAATTTGTTCAAATTTAGTGAATCCCTTCAACTTCAGATGGAGAGACTCTTAGAAAAAAAGAAGGCTGATCAATTAACCCTAGATGAGATCGGTGAACTAGATGCGATCGCCGATTTAGACCGCATTTTTACTCATATTAATGCCATGCTTGCCGCTCAAAATGCCATTCAGTGACGAAATTGAGCAGGCGATTAGAGCAAGAGCCAACTACTTATGTGAGTATTACCATTCTCCAGAGCGGTTGAGTGCAAATCGGTTTACTACCGATCGTGTCGTTCCAAAATCCTTAAATGGTTCTGATGACATTAATAATCTTGCTCTTGCCTGTCGTCGCTGTAACGAGAGACATTATAATTTTATTGTTGGTGTAGATCCAATAACTCAAGAAATCGTTCCAATTTTCAATCCTCGGCAGCAAAAATGGAAAGAAAACTTTATTTGGTTGGATAAAGGTATTGTAATTAAGGGAGTTACTCCTATTGGTCGAGCTACCTGCATTCGTCTCGATCTGAGTGATATGCGCTATCCAGAGAATGATTCCATTTGTGCAACAAGACGATTTTGGCTCAAAACTGGATTACATCCGCCATTAGACGATCCATGCCAATTAGCATAAAATTAATGGCAAACATTCTGTTAATCCTGAAAATATTGGCTACTCATAGGTAAAATCAAGACTGGCATTGGGTTTTTAATAGATGATGATAAATTTATGACACTTACAGTGATTGCTACGATTAAAGCCAAAGCTGGAAAAGAAGCGCAAATGCAGCAAGATCTATTGGAACTGGTCGATCCTACTCGTAGCGAACTTGGTTGTATTACCTTCAATCTACTCTTAGATAATCAAGACCCTAGCATTTTTGTCGTTTATGAAAATTGGGAGAGTCAAGCCGCGCTCGATGCTCACTATCAACAACCATACGTTCAGCAGGTGTTTAATTCTTACGAGGAAACTCTAGCCGAGCCAATCGTTGTTATGTTTTTGACTAAGATTGCTTAATTTAAGAATCTTAACTGAGGCTACTACGTGAGAGCCTAAAATTATCTGACGTTTTATTTCTGAGTTCTAACATGGTAAAATCAAATCGCGTTCCCGCCCAGATGCAGAGTATATTTGACAGTATTAGTAAAGCCACTGATGACTTTTGCGCGCAAAATCTCAATGATGAATATAAAGAACTCATTCATTTGGCGATCGCGGCACTATGTCGAAAGCGTCCATCACCGTTATTAAAAGGCAAGGAAAGCTCTTGGGCTGCGGGTGTCGTTCATGCTGTAGGAATGGTCAATTTTTTATTCGATCCCTCCCAAACTCCACACTATAAGTCTGCCAATATTTATTCCTATTTTGGTGTGGGTGCATCTACAGGACAAGGCAAATCAAAGGAAATTCGGGATTTGTTAAATATGCATCAATTTTCATCAGATTGGATGCTGCCGAGCAGAATTGAGGAAAGTCCATTAGTTTGGATGCTGACAGTAAACGGAATGATTGTAGATATTCGGAATATGCCCTTAGAAGTTCAAGAAATAGCTTATCAAAAGGGACTTATTCCCTATATTCCAGAACATAAAAATACCTAATGACGCTTCAGATTGGGATCTCCTCGGAATCTCCTTTTAGTAAATCAGATTTAATAAATCAGATAAATCAAAATCATTAGGAACGATATTTACACTGACCACAAATACTTCCCCAAAAGCTTTAATTAGACTTGCTTTTACAGATTCTACGTTGATGGTGGGGATAAATTCTTTTAATTGACAAACTTGGCGATCGCCGATGCCGCAAGGCACAATCAGATCGAATCCATTCATATCCATATTTACATTTAAGGATAATCCATGCATAGTTATCCATTTACTAACTTTGATTCCAATTTGGGCAATCTTTTTACCTTCAATCCATACACCTGTTAAACCAGAAATTCTCTCTCCTACTAGGTTATAGCTCGCTAGGGTCAAAATAATCACCTCTTCCAATTGGCGTAAATACCAATGCAAATCCTGTTGATAGTTTTTAAGATTTAAGATAGGATAAGCAACTATTTGTCCAAGGGTATGATAAGTTACTTCGCCTCCCCGCTCGGTTCGATGTATTTCTATATCGGTTTGATTTGGATCGAATTTTACAAACTCCATACTTGAAGCCTGTCCCAAAGTATAAACGGATGGATGTTCCAAAATAATTAATACATCGGGTCGATAGGGATCTTGTTGGCGTAATTTTACTAGCTGTTGTTGCCATGCTAAGGCTTTAAGATAGGGAACGGGGCGATCGCACTGATAGAACAAACATTTTGGCATTAGAGAACTCAAAGCGAATTAAAGATAAGTTAAAAGTAGATACTAAAGAACTAAGGAACTAAAAAAGAGAGGCTTTCAAACACACCATTACTTTTAATCAAGATTTTCTGAGGGTTAGAGCTGGGGAGTGAAGCTATCCATCGCCGAGTTTCAGCCGCAGCCATCTCTCCAAATAATAAATCTCCATTTTTGCTAAATATCATCACTATTGGATAGGAGCGATCGCCTAAATCAATCTGGTCACGCTCGATTTTTAAGATCGAATCTTTACGATCTTTACTCTGAAGATTTACCTGTTCGATCGACCATTTCGATATTCTTTCTCTAAACTCTTCAGCACTTAAAGATACATTGCCAAAGGCTCGTAATTCACGATAGATTTCTCCTGAAATGCGATCGCCTACTTCTCGATCTAAACTTTCTAGGGTTGTAAAAGTTCCACGAGATTCAATAAATAGATTACCGCCTTTCACTAAACCTTTCACTAAACCTTTCGCTAAAGTAGATTGCAGATTAGGGTTGATTGATGTTCCCGAACTATTATTTAACCCATTAGCCAAACTACCAGCTAATTCAGGCGAACCAGTTGCTAAAAGCTTAATTTGTCCGTTCCCCACCCAAATCGACTGGGCAATTAAAGATGTAGTCTCACCTTGAGTGTTGGGAATTTCTACAGACAAGATATTGTTTGATTCCAGTCCTAATGCTTTCCAGATCATCAATCTCGATCTTGTCTCTAGTTGCGGAAAAGGAGAATTTCGCCATGTATCGCGATCGCGAATTATCGAAATATCGACCTCATACCAAGTTTGTCCTAACAGTAGCGGCGGCGGCGTAATTTGCCATTTATCTTCGAGCGTAGTTCCTACCAATCTCACCGAGCCGATAAATTGCTGGGGTTCGATGCCCAAGGGCGATATATCTAATCTTTGGAGTAAGTTAATTGCCTCAGATATATCTCGTTTTGGAAACTTCCAGTGCGATCGCAACCACTGTTCGGCAGAGGGTAAATCTTGACGTTGTAAGACAATCACACTTCCCCACATCACTACTTCAGGAGTTGGATCTATTTCTAAAGCCGCATTCACTCGCAGCCAAAGATGAGAACCACTTGTTTCGATCGTTTCCATCACAATTTTGGCACCAAAATCCGACCCTTGCAAATTTTTAAGCGCATCTCCCCATAAGCCATCCATTCCCAATGCCAACGAACTCATCCCATAATCACTATTAGGTCGCTTAGCCTCTGCCGCCGTAATCTTGGCATGATAATCAATGAGGTCATATTGCTCTTGGATATTTGGTTCCCAAGCTGGCATAGTAGACTTTAAAACCTCTAACTTAGCTAAAGCTGGCGACCACAATCCCGCACTTGCCAAGACCAAAGCATCACTATAGAGCTTGGGCATAGCTGGAGATTCATTGAGATTGAGATGGCGAAACTGAAAAAGTTGCTGCGAATTTGGCGTGGCTTCTAACCGAAACACCAAAAACAAAGGATCGGAGTCTTGGGTTTGATCGACGATCAGATCGGGTTCGGGACTTTTAACTGTAGGAAATCTTTGCCACTCTGGTAACTTACCATTGGGATTTGTCCATTCTAAGGTTGAGTAAAGTGATACCTGGGATGGGATAAACGAAAATACCCGACCGTAGACTATTCCATCTATTCTACCTGCGGTCATAAACCATATTCCTTGACTGGGAGCATCGCCGTAAATTGGCTGTAGCTCTGTTAAGGGTAAAATATTTTTAGAATTAATTGGTTTGGGTTGCTTTAGATATTTTTGGGATGGGGCTTTAACAAATGTTTCTTCTAATCCTGACACTTCAGTTTGCTCGATTAGCCTAAGTTTCTTTTTATCATCAAGCCAAAAGCTTTGATTTAGGGTTTGGTAAATTCTAATTTGGCGGATAGACTTGGAGTCTTTATCGATAATCGGATAGACTTCGTAGCCACTGCTGGATGTAATTAATTTATCGCCAAGCACTAATTGTAAATCAGATAACTCGGTTTTGATTTGTTGGATAGTTTGGGGCGGATTTAATTGGTCAACGGGTAAAATAACAGGCTCTTCTAAATTGCTCCAAGGTAGTGAAAGTGGATTAATTAGAGCTTGAATACTAATGAATGTGCCTGCTCCCATGAGCGCGATCGCCAACAGCAAACCGATCCGACTAATGCTTAAACTCTGCATACCACACTTGCAGCTACTACCTTAGAAAAATTAGGTTCGAGAAAATTAGCCCGTAAAAAGTTAGCCCGTAAAAAGTTAGTAAGATCGGACATCTCCAAGTTAGATTCGATCGGTCTATGGCGAAAAAAAATTATCACTGTCTAAGTTTTCTATCGATTTTCGATCGGGTTATGATTAAACCTTTCAAATTTTAACAAAAAAGTCTAAAGAATTTTACTAAATTGAGTAGACGTATGATCGGTAGCAACCAGCATCGAACCAACTCCACCATCTGAAAAAATCTCTAAAAGTAAAGAATGGGGAACTCGACCATCAATAATGTGAGCGGTTTTTACGCCCTGTGCTAGCGATCGCACGCAACACTGAACCTTAGGAATCATGCCACCATTGACAATACCTTTTTGAATTAGCTCCCGTGCCTGTTGAATATCAATACTCCGAATTAAACTGTCGGGATCGTTACGGTCTTCTAAAATGCCAGGAATATCGGTAAGCAAGATTAATTTTTCGGCACCAAGGGCGGCGGCTAGTTCACCTGCTACGGTATCGGCATTAATATTATAAGCCTGACCAGTTTCATCACAGGCAACGCTCGAAACCACAGGAATATGTCCAGCTTTAATTAAAGTATGCAGTAAGGTCGTGTCAATTGCCGCTACTTCTCCCACAAAGCCAATATCTTCATTACCTTGGGGTCTAGCCCGAATCAAGTTGCCGTCTTTACCGCATAAACCTACTGCCGATCCGCCCTCAAGGTTGATCATCTCCACAATTTGCTTGTTGACGCGCCCGACTAAAACCATCTCCACAACTTCCATAGTTGCCGCATCAGTAACCCGTAAGCCATTGATAAATTGAGGTTCGATATTTAGTTTGCTCAACCATACATTGATTTCAGGTCCGCCCCCATGCACTAATACTGGACGAATACCAACCGAAGTCATAAACACCACATCCCGAATTACCTTTTGGCGGAGCTCGGCTTCTTTCATGGCTGCCCCACCATATTTAACTACGATAGTCCGTCCTACAAATTTTTGAATGTAAGGCAGTGCTTCGCTTAAAACTTGGACGCGATCGCTATCGGTTAACATTTTTTTAATTGATTAAGAATTTTGGAATGAAAGAAAGATCGAGGAAAAATATAATCCGTATTAAGTGACTGCCAAACAATCGGTAAGTTGGCTTAATAATTGCTCTTGATTGAGATTGCGACCGATTAATACTAACTGCGTTGGAGCGGGATTACCTTCTTCGGTTTTAAGCTCGTAGCGTTTACCACTTAGTTGAAAGACGTAGCGATTGGGAATACCCGCAAAATTAAGAATTCCTTTAGCTCGAAATACATCTGTGGGTAACTGCCGATCGAGAAAGTTTTGAAATTTTTCTAATTGTAATGCCCGATCGCTTTGAAAGGAAACTGCTACAAATCCATCGTTTTCAAGGTGATGAACGTGTTCATGACGATCGTGGTCGTGATGGGAATGATCGTGATGTTCTGGTTTTTTTTGTAGATCGGATTGCAGATTGGACTGGTCGATTTTGACATCTAAGATTAAGGGTAATGGTACTACTCCGTGTTGCGATCGCAAGATTCTGGCACCTTTTTTTTGCGAGTTGATATATGCTTCGAGTTCGGTAATTTTTTCAGGCGTAACTAGATCGGTTTTATTGACGATCGTGATGTCCCCATACATAATCTGACTGAAGGCGGCTTCGCTATCGTAGTGCTGAGGGGTAAAGGTTTCGGCATCAATGACGGTAAGAATAGAATCAAGGCGAGTGAGATGTTGTAATTCTGTTCCTAAAAATGTCAAGGCAATCGGTAATGGATCGGCAACGCCTGTAGTTTCAACCACCATATAATCTATGCGATCGCCCCGTTCTAAAACGCTATACACCGCATCTACCAAACCATCATTAATCGTGCAACAGATACAACCATTGCTGAGTTCCATCATATTTTCATCTACAGCTACCAATAACTGACTGTCAATATTAATATCCCCGAATTCGTTGACTAAAACGGCAATCTTCAAGTCCTGTTGATTTTGGAGAATATAGTTGAGCAAAGTAGTCTTACCGCTTCCTAAAAATCCCGTAATAATAGTCACAGGCATTCCACGTTTGGGTATGGCGATCGCTTCGGCTTGAGATGCAGGCATAAAAATTAGTGATAGAAATTAGATTTAAATAACTCGAACTATCATAACAGGTGCGATCGCAGCGATAGAATACTAACATCCTTAAAGTCTCTTTAAAATTCATTCAAAATCTAATAACATGGCTGAAATTCGCGCGATATTTACCCAACTTAATCAGGCTCTCAGTGCCGTCGTCTTGGGACAAGAAATTTTAGTCAAACAATTACTTGTAGCACTCCTCTCCAGCGGTCATGTCATTTTAGAGGGAGTTCCTGGTACTGGTAAAACTCTGACTGTTAAAGTTTTAGCAAAACTGATTGCAGCAGATTTTCGGCGAGTGCAATTAACCCCAGATATTTTGCCTTCTGATATTTTAGGTACGAATATTTTCGATTTAAACAGTCGTGAATTTATCTTAAAAAAGGGTCCCGTTTTTACTGAAGTTTTACTAGCAGACGAAATTAATCGCACTCCTCCTAAAACCCAATCGGCACTATTAGAAGCAATGGAAGAGCGACAAGTCACCTTAGATGGCATCAGCCTCCAGCTATCCGATATATTTTGGGTAATTGCCACGCAAAACTCTCTGGAATTTGAAGGTACATATCCCCTACCAGAAGCACAATTGGATCGATTTTTGTTTAAATTAATTGTAGATTATCCCGATCGAGCCGCCGAAAAGCAGATGTTATTAAACAGTCAAGAAGGCAAAGTTGGGGGCAAGATAGACTTAGAGATTTTGGAGAAGATCGCCACTGTAGAGCAAATTTTAGCCGCAAGAGCCGAAGTTAAAACCGTAGAAGTTAAAGACGCAATTTTGGATTATCTTTTAGAATTAGTAAAGCGATCGCGACAACATCCAGATCTAAGTCTAGGTGCATCTCCGCGATCGGCAGTGGCATGGCTGCAAGCAACTAAGGCACACGCTTGGTTAGAAGGTCGAGATTTTGTTACCCCCGATGATGTCAAGGCGATCGCCCCACCCTTACTCAGACATCGCTTAATCTTGCGTCCAGAAGCCCAACTAGATGGGCTAGTAATCGATACTGTGATAAATTCTCTACTCAGTCAGGTTCCTGTTCCCAGATAGATACTCACTTTTAATTAATTAAATGCTGACCTTCTTATTCTGGAACTTGAAAAGAAACAATCTTGCTGTAAATCTTAGAAATCTAGCCATATTGCATGATGTTGACATTTTGATTTTGGCAGAGTTTCCTGAAGACTCTTCTTTATCAACAGATTTACTAATTTCTTTCAGTATTGGAGGAAAAAATATCCAGTTTAAAAAAATTGATCTAACCTGTTCAAAAATCCAAATATACCAACGAGTTTCCACTAAAAGCCTGAGCATTAAACCAATTGAAGAGTCACACCGTTATGTAATGGCAACAATTAAGTTTCAGAATAATGAGAAATTTTTGATGGTTGCTACTCATCTTCTTAGCCTTTTATATGTTTCTGAAGACACTCAAAATTATGAATTAACGTTTCTAGGTCAAGAAATAGAAAAAATAGAGAAGAAAATAAAACATACACGAACTCTCCTAGTTGGAGACTTTAATATGAATCCTTTTGCTAAAGGCATGGTCTCTGCGGGAGGAATACATGGAATAAGCTCCCAGAAAATTGCTGCTAAGAAAACAAGAATAGTACAAGGTCGAGAATATCCTTATTTTTACAACCCGATGTGGAACTTTTTAGGAGATATTAATAGTAAGAACCAAGGAACATATCATTATAGGAAAGCTGACCATCTTTGCTATTTTTGGAATACATTCGATCAAGTTTTAATTCGTCCAGACCTTTTTGATGTTTGGGATAGAGATTTTCTCCAAATTGTTGTAAGCGATGGACAAAATGACCTAATAAACGATAATGGAATTCCAATTGGCAAACATTTATCCGACCACCTTCCAATCTTATTTCGACTGAACCTTAATTGAGTGTAAACAAATGACAACAACTACTGAAAGCCTATGGCCCTCTGACTTTGGCGAAATTGACACTAAATCTCCTGTGGCAATATTAAAGGAACAAGGTGCTCAATTAGGAAGATTGACAAAAAATATTTTGACAGGCGAGGTAACATTAACAGCCTCCAATCGAGTTAATAATCCCTTTATGTCTGAACTTGAGAAATCCTCACATAAATTAGGGAAAGTTTTTATTAAACCAAGCTCTTACGCTCAAGACACAATAAGCTTTAACTTTAATCTGAAAGCTAGTGCTTTGCAAGACTACAGATATGTTTTATTCGTGATTGAGTACGATATTGCTAAATGTTATCCACTTAAGTTCCATCTAACAGACGGCAAATACACCAATATTAAAGATGAGACTGAATTTCAGGAAGCATTAAAGGAAATTTTTGCTAGCGATCGCACTAAAAAAGTAATTCAATCTTTACTAGCTCAAAGCACAACAGTCAAAGATTCTAACTAATGATTTAATTGATTACAACTATCAGGGTCATTTCATTCTAGGTTTAGGCGACGATTTTAGTTGGTTTCAACCATCAGATGCTGAATTTTCCGAAGTCTGAAATGGCGTATTCTTGTAGATCTACAAAATATGAAATTTAGAATGAAACAGCCCTGCCCACATACAGAAGAACAGATACTTGATTTTTACCATGCTTCAGGTTATTTGAGGATAGTAGCAGAGGTTTTATATCCTAAGCAACTTGTCGCCCAAAAAGAATGGCTTAAAGACAGTTGTAATCAACTTAAACATGAATTGGGTGCTGCCCAAAAACTCTATGACCAGATGTTACAACTGATAGTAGTAGAAGAAAATATGATGGAAAAGCTCCAAG
>CAZLKI010000044.1:5203-14893 GCA_964560035.1 uncultured Synechococcus sp. | reverse complement strand
GGTTAGTGTCTTTATTTATTCGCGCTCCAGATTTAGGCTTTCTGAAACCCTTATGCAGTAAGGCTCAATTTTTTGTCTTTGACCCAGCGCGAAAGATTCGTGGCACTACCTGGAAACGCAAGCCAAGCGCTTGCAATACCTTGAGAACCGTTGCGAATTCTGGATTACCTTCGATCGCGAGTGATTTATACAGGCTTTCACGTCCAAGTCCTGTTTCACGAGCAATCTGTGTCATTCCTTTAGAACGAGCGATATCCCCTAGTGCGGCAACGATTAGAGCTGTATCGCCATCTTCGAGGGCAACTTGAAGATACGCAGCTATATCCTCTTTGGTTTCGAGGTGATCCGCAGCGTCCCATTTATATGTTTGAATTGTGTTCATCATGACCTCCTATAAATCTTGAGCTAAATCTAAAGCTGTCTGTATATCTCGATTTTGGGTACGTTTGTCTCCACCTGCTAGCAAGACGATAAGCGTATCACCTCGTTGAATGAAATAGACTCGATAACCTGAGCCATAATCAATACGCAGTTCCGATACGCCTTTCCCAACAGGTTTTACGTCTCCTGCATTGCCCATAGAGAGGCGACGGAGCCGAATATCAACCCGAACTCTGGCTTCGCGATCGCGCAACGAGTTAAACCATTTGATATAGGTTTCAGTTTGGCGAACTTCAATCATATTCTAACTGTATCTTAAAGGATACATTAAATGCAAAAGCACTATTCTTTCTATTTGTTACCTTCTACATTTCTAAAACATTTTAGAATAGCGATCGCCCTCTAAAACACATCAAATCATTTGAGAGTATTTGTTGTTGGTTGGAATAGCGATCGCCTAACCACAAACTTGAGAAGATGATTGTTGAGGCGATCGCCTTCTAAAAAACATCAGATCATTTGAGAATATTTGTGGTTGAGTGAGATAGCGATCGCCTTTGTAACAGCTAAATTTGTTAATGGATCTAATCACAATGAGAATGTAGAGTCTAAATATATTAACGTAAGCTGTTACATTGCCAAAGTAACTCATAATCATTTAAACGTATGCCATTACTTAATTATATTTACGCGATACAATGTAAATGTTTTATCAAACAGAAGCTAAGTATCCCATGACATTACAAAATACCAACCGTCGCTTAACTCCTAATAACATTAGTGCCGATGCGGAAGCCTTTGCAGGATTAAAAACAATTGGCAACTATAATACCAATCGCCCTGAAGCAAGTCTGGAAGCCGTACAGAAAGTATACGATGCTATGCTAATTAAACAAAAAGATGAAATAGAAAAGCAAATTATGCTCAAATCTGCTGCTGATGCCGCCCGTTTAGCCGAGTGGGAACTGCACAATGCTATGCTTGCCGTCAAAGAAGTTGTTAAAGGTCAGTTTGGTTCGGATAGTGACGAAGCGCAAGCCTTGGGCTTAAAGAAAAAGTCAGAACGGAAGCGTCCAAGTCGCAAAAAGACCGAACTTTAATCATTGCTTTAATCATTTAAAGAACATTCAACTTAAATTTTTTATTCTATGATGACGGACTTAGAAACTATGGCAACCAACTCCGTAAATATCACCGTAAATTTTCCTTCAGGGCAGCCCCAGGATTATGAAATTGCGATCGCCTCTGGCAGTCTGGATAATTTAGGCGAAAAATTAATAAGTTTGGGACTGGGCAAAAAAAGTAACAAAGTCTTGATAGTCTCTAATCCCATAATTTTTAAGCATTACGGCGATCGCACTGTAAATTCTCTAACATCGGCAGGGTTTCAAGTTGGGATCTCGATCTTACCTGCGGGTGAAAGGTTCAAAACTCCAACATCACTGCAAAAAATCTATAATGCCGCTTTGGAAAATAAATTAGAGCGATCGTCCTTAATTGTGGCTTTGGGTGGCGGGGTAGTTGGCGATATGGCGGGTTATGCGGCAGCAACGTGGTTGCGAGGACTGGATTTTGTGCAGGTTCCGACGACACTTTTAGCAATGACAGATTCGGCGATCGGGGGCAAGACAGGCATCAATCATCCTCAAGGTAAAAATTTAATTGGGGCATTTCATCAGCCGCGTCTAGTTTGGACAGATCCTGAAGTTTTAAAAACTCTTCCCGCCCGTGAGTTTAGTTCCGCAATGGCTGAGGTAATTAAATATGGGGTAATTTGGGATCGAGAATTATTCGAGCAACTATCTACCTGCGATCGTCTCGACCAATTGCGTTACCTTCAATCTGAAATCTTAAATCTGATTTTGACTCACTGCGCTAGGGCAAAGGCAGAAATTGTAAGCAAAGATGAAAAAGAGGGAAATATTAGAGCGATTCTTAACTATGGGCATACAGTCGGTCATGCGATCGAGATGGTGACAAATTATCGACTATTTAATCACGGTGAAGCGGTAGGTTTGGGTATGGTAATTGCAGGAGCGATCGCGGTGGAATTAGGTTTTTGGACTGAAAGCGATCGCGCTGCCCAATTAGAGCTAATTATTAAAGCAAAATTGCCAACACAATTACCTCACGATATTGACCTAGAGCAGATTTTACGGGCAATGTCTCAAGATAAAAAAGTCTCAAGCGGTAAAATTATGTTTGTGATGCCCACAGGAATTGGCAGTGCCATAGTTAGCGATCGCGTGGATTTAGACACCGTGTCTAAGGTTCTACACTTACATAAGCACCCATAAACCAATAATGTCTAACTTCAGGCAAAAGCTAAAACTGTTAGTTAAACACAAACCTAAATTTTTGATTATGGTAGAGTACTGCTAACAAATTACCAACTCACGATCGATGCAACAACTTACCCCTAATCCTAGCTATAGCCTAACTATTAGAGTGCAACTACCTCACCGTGCGGGAATGTTGGCTTCAGTATTAACCGCCTTGGCAGATGCAGGAGGAAGTTTAGGGCAGATTAATTTGATTCAGCAAACTCGTAAAATTGTGATCCGCGATGTTATTGTCAATGCCTACAGCGAAGATCATGCTGAAAAATTAGTAAATGTAGTTAAAGATTTACCCGAAATTCGGTTTTTAAGTGTAAGCGATCGCACCTTCGATCTACATCATCACGGCAAGATTAGCGTCCATTCTAAGGTTGAGGTTAATAATCAAGATGACCTAGCAATGGTCTACACACCGGGTGTGGGACGAGTATGTATGGCGATCGCCGAAGATGTAAATCGAGTTTATGACCTTACGGTTAAAGGCAACATGATTGCGATCGTGACTGATGGCAGTGCTGTATTAGGCTTGGGTAATATTGGAGCCGAGGCAGCACTACCTGTTATGGAAGGAAAGGCAATGCTATTTAAACAATTTGGCGGTTTAGATGCTTTTCCCATTTGTTTAGCGACTCAAGATGTGGAAGAAATTGTCAAAACTATCAAGTATATGGCTCCAGTTTTTGGCGGAGTTAACCTCGAAGATATTAGTGCGCCACGCTGTTTTGAAATTGAACGCCGATTGCAAGACGAATTAAATATTCCTGTATTTCATGACGATCAACACGGGACGGCGATCGTAGTTGTAGCCGCCATGCTCAATGCCATTAAAGTCGTAGATAAACCCATAGACAAAATTCGCGTCGTTATGAATGGGGCAGGTGCCTCTGGAATTTCTGTGGCTCGGCTCTTACGCAAAGCGGGTGTGGCAAATATTGTGATGTGCGATTCTAAGGGTTGTATTAGTAGCGATCGCACTGATTTGAATGCCGAAAAACTAGAATTTGCCACTGCCCAATCAGGGAGTTTAGCCGAAGTCTTAGTCGGGGCAGATGTCTTTGTCGGATTGAGTGTTGCCAATGCCCTAAATCCGACTATGGTCAGAACTATGGCAGATCGACGAATTGTATTTGCGATGGCGAATCCGATTCCCGAAATTCAACCCGAATTAGTCGAAGATGATGTGTCCGTAATTGCTACAGGTCGCAGTGATTATCCCAATCAAATTAATAATGTCTTGGCATTTCCGGGCGTATTCCGTGGAGCTTTAGATAGCCGTGTCTCTAGAATTACCACCGATATGTATTTAGAAGCCGCCAAAGCGATCGCCTCATTAGTTAGTCCTAGCGATTTAGCTCCCGATTATATTATTCCTTCAGTGTTCGACCCTAGAGTAGCTGATGCCGTAGCCGCAGCCGTTAAGCAATGTGCCAGAGAGGCAGGTTTAGCAAATATGTAGGCTAATAGAAAACCTATATTTAAAGGGAGTTTCTATAAATTTGAATTAGCTCGGCGATCGCAATCTGAAGTTAAAACTCGATCCCGATCGAGCCAAATTTACTCTTTAAGTTTGCATTAACGCTGCGGTAAAATATCAGGGTCATTTCATTCTAGATTTGGGCAATGAGTTTAGGGGATTTCAGCCACTGGAAGATCAAATCCCAGAAGCCTGTAATGGCGTATTTTCGTAGACGCATAAAATGTTGAATTTAGAATGAAACAGCCCTGAGTTTTTCATACCCTTTCCCTGACATCAAAGATTTCCGTACAGCCCTAACACTTATCTGGGTATAGGCAAAAGTTGACTGCATTTTTGGGTCTGCTTGGCTTTGGGAATCCACCAATTCCTTGATATCCTCTTCTAAATTTACACTTGTCCGTTTCCGTCCCATCACTGTTTCAGCTTTCCTCGCTGAGCCTTCAAAGTAATCTTCGGCAACTTTTGCCATGAAGTCTCTTTTTCGATATCCAGTTAGTTTTTTTGCTGCGTCTTTGAATGTTGCTTTTACTTCTTCAATATATGGTACTTTATTTTCCCGCCCGTCCCTTACATTCCATTTATATTCTATGTATAGATCTTTAGCCAAAGCTTTTAAATTCCAAGCAGTGAATCTATTAGTTTAAATCGTAGTATCAAGCTCAGATTTCATCTTTTCTAAGGTAACGTGCATTTGCTGAAACATTTGCTGGGGCGTGACACCGAAATTCCCCAACTGATTTTGCATCTGTTTCATTGCCATCTGTGCCATAAAATCATCGGATAGCTCAAACCTTTTCGTAAAAATGGCGAACCTATCCATCATTTCTTCCATTTTGGCAATAAATAACTTTTTACCTTCGCGATCGAATTTCCCGTAGCTACTACCTAGTTCCATTAGTGCTTGATAATCTTGAAATAGATTACGTGCTTCTTGTTGCACGATGTCAGAGTCAAAAAATCCCATATTGACCTCAGCTTGAAAATCATCTAAATAAAAAAATCATCTTGATAAAATAGTCAGATAAAAACTTAAAAATAATTACTTCAACCCTCTAACTTTGGTGATTTCATTAATAAGTGTGTCTGATTCATCGGTACCGCTAATGCTTTGATGTTTGGATACTTTTGAAATATCAGTACCGACGGTTTCACCGACCAAATAAGTGATTTGAGCGTCAGGAGCAAGAGATATAATATCGCCGTGAGATAGCTCGTAGGATGCAACTTTAGAATTGCTATTGATGATCACACCATTAACGCTAGGTTTTCCTGCCAAATCCCCATCTATGATGCGATAAAGGTAAGTACCAGAAATATTTCCAGGAATTCTTAATAATATGGCGTGCTGGCGAGAGACGTACTTAGAATTAATGCTGATATTATTGCTAATATCTCGACCAATGGTGTACTTCAACTCCTTTAGAGTTATCTTCCTAGTGCCTTTTGTATCTGTGATTAGCAGAGTGTGAGTGTTAGATATCTCGTTCATTTGCTACTGAATTTACAGTTATCTCCTAAGTATGGCATGAGAGCAGTCGCGTGAGGAATATCAAATGAATTTAAGTGTAGTTTAATTAAAAAAATTTAATTCAGAAAATTTAAGTTTAAAAATATTCTAAACCAGAAGCTTAATTTTTGAACCTGAATCAGTTTTTGTCACTTCAATTAGGGTGCTAAATGCTTCTTTGAGTTGGGGTATGTGGGTGATTACGAGGATACAGGCAAAATCTGGGGCGATCGCATTAATGGCAAAGAGCAGGCGATCGCAGCCTTCAGAGTCTTGAGTACCAAAGCCTTCATCAATAATTAAAGTTTGGAGTGTACCGCCTAAGCGTTGGGCAATAATCCGTGAAAGGGCGAGCCTAATCGCAAAGTTAATGCGAAAAACTTCACCGCCAGAGTAGGTTTCATAAGGGCGGGTGCCTCGGCTATCGGCAATTTCAATTTCAAGGGTATCTATAACTTTATCGGCTTTTTTTCCAGCTTTTTGAGTGATGAATCTGACATTAAGTTGGTAGTTCGTTAAGGTAGACAGGATACGGTTGGCTTCGGCTTCGATTTGGGGCAAAATAATTTCAATCATCAGTGCTTGAATGCCATTTTTACCAAATGCCTGTTGCAGTTCTTGATGAATCACTTGGCGTTTTTGGGTTTGAGCGATCTGGAAGCTAGTTTCTTGTTCTTGCTTAATTAGATTTTGACGCTGAATTAGTGCGGTTTGTAGGCTACCAATTTCACCAATCAGTCTATGCATTTGCGATCGCCGCGTTAGGGCTTGTGCTTGTAAATCTTTCATGCGATTGGATGGATCGAGAGATTGGGCGAGATTATTTTCTAATTGCTTGATTTCGGTAGTAATTGTTTGAAGCTGATTTTGACGATCGCCAAGCAGCTGTTGATTTTGGTGAAATTGTGCCGATAGATTTGGATATTGCTGTTGTGCCAGATTTAATTCTTGATATTTTAGCAAAAATGACTGAGCTTGCTCTTTTAGCGTACGAAGTTGTTGGTGCTGCGTAGGATCGTAGTTAATTTGTTCGAGGTGGCGATCGCATTTTGCCAGATGTTGTTGAAGTTCGAGATCGATGGTATTAGTTTCGAGATGCTGTGCTAGTTTTTGGGCGATCGCTTGCAGCTCGGGAATTTTTACCGATAAGCTTTCCCATTGACGGCGCGCCGTTTTTAATTCATTAAACTTAACTTCTGCCCACCGCCATCTTTCCACTTCTCCACGGGCAAGGGCATGATTTTTTTCATCATAATTTAACGCTCCTAAACTCTTGTCTAGCAATCCCAATTCGGTCTGAGCATCAGGACAAAAGCTCTGGGAGGATAGTTGCTGCTGCAGGAAGTGAATCTCTTGTTCTAATTCTTGCAGTTTTTGCTCTGCCTGCTGATGCGATTGGATCTGAGCTTCTAAATTGCCTTTTTTCTGTAAAAGTGGGTTTAACTGGTCTAATTCTTCCTTAATCTGGCGATATTCTTCTCTAAGCACTTTGATTTCGCACTCGGAGGCACTTTGCTGTTCTTTAATAATCCACAGATCCGATTGGAGTTCTTGGTAAAGCATTTGCTGCTTGTGCTCGATTAATAAACAGTGGGCTGGATCTAAAGGGCGATCGCAGAGGGGACAAGGGACATCGGGTTGCAGGAGTTGCTGTATTTTGGTTTGATGGGCTTCGATCTGGGCTTCGCAGTCTATTTGTCTTTCTTTGAGGCGATTGAGAAAATCTCGTCTTTCTAAGCCTTTTTCATGGACTCGTTCCTGATAAACTTGCTTTTTTTCCAGACTCCTTACCTGTTGTTCGAGGTTATGAAGATTTTGGGCTAATTGCGGTTGTGCCTGCGATCGCAGTTGTTGTTGCTGTTTGCGAGTTTGTTCTAATTTGGCATTAACCTGAGCAATCTCTCGATCGATAGTTCTTTGCAAAACTTGACGGCGTTGTAATAGTGGGGCAGATTTAACTTGCAGGTCTTCAATTTGTTGTAGTTGAGTTCTGGCTCGTTGCAGTTGGGCGATCGCCGATTCAATTTCAGTGGTGCGATTTAAGATATTTTGCAGATCTTGTTGTTGAGAGATCAAAGCTTCTAATTGTGCCTGATAATGACGTAAGTTACCCTTTAGTTCGCTCTTTTTTTCGGCTAATTGTTGCTGTAAATTTGTGCGATCGCAGAGGATTTTTTGATACTGTTGTAGTCTTTGATTGTAACTTGTTTCTTGTTGAGCTAAGTGTTGGTAATTATGATATTCCTTCGTAATTATTTCTTGATTTGTGAGTAGATTTTCTAAAATTTTAATTTCTTGATATTGGCGATCGCTTTGTTGCTGTAATCTTAAAGTTTCTGACTGAATTTGATCTAATTTTTGTTGTTGCCAATCTAAGTTCTGTTGCCAATTTTGACGCTGCTGTAGTTGCTGCTCTAGGTGATTTAATTCTTGCTTAGTCGCTAAATCTCGAACTTCGATCGTTTCTAACTCAGTATTTAAGTGATCTAGATCGGTATTAATATTCTCCCCTGCACTAATTTGTTTGAGGAGATTTTGACGAGAGTTTTCTAATATGGCAATTTCACCTTTACAGATCCGCGTAATATCTTTTGCTTTCTCGGTCAGATCATCGTACTGCCCTAAATTTAACATTTCAGCTAAGACTGCTTTACGATCGCTGGGTCGTTTGAGCATAAATTCATCAGCCCGCCCTTGACGTAAATAGGCAGAGTTAATAAACGTACCGTAATCAATTTTAAGGTGAGCAATAATTGCTTGCTGGGTAGCTCTTAAACCTCGTTCTGTTAAAGACTTAAACTTATCATCATTTTTAATTTGAAATTCTAAAGAACCAGCACTACCTTTGGGTCGAGTTCGGATAATTCGATAGACCTGTTCTTGGGCAATAAACGTAAAATCCACCTTAGCTTCTTTTGCGCCTGAATAAATAATATCGTCTTCACTACTTGCCCGACTAATCCCCCATATAGCCCAAGTAATTGCCTCTAATAAAGAAGATTTCCCCGCGCCATTAGCTCCACAAATACAAGCAATATGCAAACCCGAAAAATCTAAAGCCATACTTTGATAGCTTAAAAAATTTGTGAGGTTTAACTTTTGCGGAATCATATTTTTATTTTTCTATTGAAATATCTAACGCTAAAAAAGTTTTTGTTCTTTGCCAAATTAAATCAATCACATTTCCTAAACTATGATCGCTTTCGACAATTTCTAAAGTTACATCTGTGGATTTTTCGTATTCCTTAACAAAATCTTGACTCAAACTACACGGTACGACTTTATCATTGTCGCCGTGCATAATTAAAATCGGCAATTGTCGATCCAATGTTTTATTTAAGTATGTTCGAGCATCGGCAAAAAATTCGTAGTTCAGACGAATAGACTGTTGGAAGCCATAATGATAAACCTCTCTCGATCCTTCAGATTGCCATTCTGAGATCGCCACATCCCCAAAATCTCGCCTTAAACACTGAGTAAATTTAAAAGCTGGTGCTAGTAAAATTAATTTTTGGACGTATGGATTAGCGATCGCCATTTGTAATGCTAAATATCCGCCCAAACTGGAACCCATGACTATTAAAGGAGATTGCCCGTACTCTGATTGCAGATACTCTAGTTGTTTGGTTAAAGTAATTTCGGTAAAGTTACCTAAATTTAAATCTGGAACATTTAGTGTTAATCCTAATTGCGCAAATTGAGCTTGTAAAAATAATGCCTTACTAGATTTCGGACTAGAAGCAAACCCATGTAGATATAAATAGTTCATACATGTATATTATTCAATATAAGAACCACGTTGATAAATCCTCTCAAGGGTTTAAGGAATTGGTTGTAAATTCCTTGCTTATAAATTGTGACTGTCAAACCAGTGCTCATAGAAGTCACCTAAGTACATACTATATGCACAATAGTACATTGTTAATATTATGGCGATCGCTCAACTAAATTATCTCAACTTTAAGCTTGGTTAGGTTTAAGTTTGG
>CAZLKI010000044.1:0-5103 GCA_964560035.1 uncultured Synechococcus sp. | reverse complement strand
TTGGTTAGGTTTAAGTTTGGACTTCAGATGACGATCGCTGAGCAAATTTACAAAACAAATCGCCTCTAAAATTTATAAACTACCCACTGGGTGACGGGCATCATCGGTTTCCAGCCTAAAAAACTCCCTACAGGTTCCGCTCGTTCGATGGAAATTCGAGTTAAAGTGCCGCCGAGTTTTTGCTGCCACGCATAAAGAATTTGTTCGCCCTCTAAAGTTACGACATTTGCTACTAAACGCCCCTGCGATCGCAATGACTCCCAACAAATCTCGATCGTGCCATTAGTAATTCCCCCACCGATAAAAATAGCATCAGGAGTTGGTAGATTTTTTAAAGCATTTGGAGCTATGCCTGCAATAATTTCTAAATTAGGAACGCCAAGACTAGCAGCATTATCAGCAATGTAGGATATTCGAGATTTTTCAATGGCGATCGCCCGACAACGGGGATGAGTTCGCATCCATTCAATTCCAATCGAACCACAACCAGCACCTACATCCCATAATAATTCTCCCGCACTAGGCGCAAGGGCAGATAAAGTCATAGCTCTCACTTCGCGTTTGGTCAATTGTCCATCGTGAAAGTAGGCACAGTCGGGGAGTCCCACAGTTCGGGCATAAAATTTTGCCTCGGTATTAGAAATACATTCAATGGCGATCGCATTCAAATCTGCAAAATCATCGCTAGAATTAAATTCCCTAGCAATTCCAGAAATTACGCGCTCCTTAGTTCCGCCTAAATGTTCTAAAACTGTAAACTTACTATTACCAAAGCCTCTTTCAGTCAGAATTTCAGCCGCAATTTTCGGAGTATGGCGATCGCTACTAAGCATCAAAAGTTTAGCATTGGGATAAATATAGGCTTGAAGCAAAGAAGCTGGACGACCGCACAGGCTCAGGGTTTCAACTTCGGTCATCGACCAACCCAATCGCGCGCAAATTAAACTAAATGTGGAAGGCGCAGGAATGATTGTAACTTCATCTAGGGAAATTTTTGTCGGAATTTGCTTGATTAAACTCGTGCCAATCCCAAACCACATCGGATCGCCGCTTGCCAACACACAAACCGATCGCCCGCGATAGCTACGAATTTGCTCGATTGTTTCAGCAATGGGATTTGCCCAGCGAAGCCGATCTCTTCGATCCACCTCAATCATAGACAGATGGCGATCGCCTCCCACCAATATCTCGGCACAATCAACAAGCGATCGGGCTGTGAGAGTTAGACCTTCATATCCATCTTCCCCAATGCCAACGATCGAGAGCCATTTTGGCAGCATCAGTTCTTATAAAAAATTAACTGCTTGTTTTTCGGACTTAGTTTGGCTTGAATCTTGAATTGTCTTGAGAATGCGATCGCTAATTTGCCCACTGGTAAGCCCTAAAGAGGCAAAGGACTGTTCGGGAGAAGCATGATCCACTAGCACATCAGGCACACCAATCCGTTGGACGGGTACAAGAATTCCCAAATCCATTAATGCTTCCATAATTGCCGAACCAAAACCGCCCATCAAACAACCTTCCTCTAGGGTGACAACTCGACCGATCTTCTGGGCTAACGGCGCAATTAAATCCATATCTAATGGTTTGGCAAATCTCCCATTGATTACAGTTGCTTGGATTCCGTGTTCCATCAAAATTTCCGCCGCTTGCATTGCGGGATAAACCATCGAACCGTACGCCACCATCAATACATCATTACCTGCGCGTAAAACTTCGGCTTTACCAATCGGAATCGCTTCCCAACCTTCAGATTTTAACGGTACTCCATAGCCATTCCCTCTCGGATAACGCATGGCGATCGCGCCGTCATGTTCTAGTCCTGTCACTACCATGCGCTGAAGTTCTGCTTCATCTTTAGGAGCCATCAACACGATATTGGGAATGCAGCGTAGGTAAGCAATATCATACATCCCTTGGTGAGTAGGACCGTCCGCTCCGACAATCCCTGCCCGATCTAAACAGAAAAAGACATGGAGATTTTGGATGCAAACATCATGAATAATTTGATCTAAGGCACGTTGTAAGAAGGTGGAATAAATTGCAGCAACAGGTCGCATTCCCTCACAGGCTAATCCTGCGGCTAGAGTAACAGCGTGTTGTTCGGCAATCCCTACATCTATATATTGGTCGGGCAGTTTAGCTTGCAGCTTATCTAATCCCGTGCCTGTTGCCATCGCGGCGGTAATTCCAATAATGCGCTTATCTTTTTCTGCCAGTTTGATCAGCGTATCGGCAAAAACCTTGTAATAAGTAGGTGGTTTGGGCTTGCTTGATGGTTCGGATTTACCCGTATCTAAATTAAATGAGCCTTGGGCGTGATAGCCAACGCGGTCTGCCTCGGCATAGCTGTAACCTTTACCCTTAGTCGTTGCCACATGAACCATGACAGGTCCTTGCAGTTTGTGCGCCATCTGAAAAGTATCGATCAGCTCTCGCAGATTATGTCCGTCAATTGGTCCAATGTAGGTGAATCCTAGTTCTTCAAAGACGGCTCCGACTTTATTTTGCAACATGGTCAGGATTTTAATATTGTCTTTAATCCGTTCCAATTCATCGCCAAGGGAACCACCGACAAAGGGTAAATTCCTAACTTGTTCTTCGATACTACCCGTTAAAAACTTCACTGGCGGAGTTAAACGTAAACGGTTGAGATACTTGGGAATTGCTCCAACGTTGGCGGAGATTGACATTTCATTATCATTGAGCACCACCATCAAATTAGTTTTTGGTAAATGCCCCGCATGATTGATTGCCTCTAGTGCCATCCCTCCAGTTAATGCCCCGTCACCAATAATTGCCACGCTCTTGAAGTTTTCGCCTTTGATATCGCGAGCGATCGCCATCCCCAAAGCCGCAGAGATACTGGTCGAGGCATGACCTGCTCCAAAATGATCGAATTTACTTTCACAGCGTTTTAGATAACCAGCAATGCCACCTTTTTGGCGCAAAGTATTAAAGCGATCGTAACGCCCCGTGATTAATTTATGGGGATACGCCTGATGTCCTACATCCCAAACCACTTTATCGCAATTTAGATCGAGAGTTTGATATAAGCCCAATGTGAGCTCCACTACACCTAATCCTGGTCCTAAATGCCCTCCAGTCGCCGCAATTGTCTCTAAGTGCTTGTTGCGAATTTCTTGGGCAATGGATTCTAGTTGGGTGATCGATAGACGATGCAACTGGTTGGGATGAGTAATTTCACTCAGGCGCATAGATGATTTTTGTATTGAATTTGATCGTTGAATTTGATCTCTTAGTCTAGTCTATAAATATACTTATAGGTCGATACTATTAACATTGCACGAAAAGATCTTTAACTCAAAATTAACTTATCATCTATTTGACATTTAAGTTTTAACATTTAAGTTTTAGCATTTAAGTTAACATTTAGGGCGACCATTACAGTCAGGAATTAGAGTCCATTTCTAAATATTAAATCTAAAAAGACTCCGTTAATCTCGACACAAGCTTACGAGTAGTTTCATTAACAGGACCTGCTACGGCAAAAAAGACAATACCTTTGTTTGTTTCGCACCGTACCGAAGCACTGTATTCTCCTCTTACGCCAAATGCCCCTAGTCCAATTGGCTCAAAATTTTCCGTAAAACCTGCTCGCCGCACGGCTTTTTCTGCTCTTTCAGTACAAGCATCTTGACTCATGCGAATATACTTAGCATTATTAAAAATAATTGGATATTGGGCTAAAGCAGGTAATGGGATCAGGATTGTCCCAGCTAATGTAAGTAAGGCGACTTGGAGCTTAATTTTCATTTTTAATCCTTTTTACTTTATTAAGAATAAATTAGGCGGGGTAAATATGTTTTGATGTAATTCTTAATTAAATTAATTCTAAAAATTATTTCTCCGCCTCTTCCCATAGATGAGCACTATCCTAATTCAGTTTTGCGCCCTTTGGCTGCGATCGCTATCACAAACATTAATAAAAGTAATTAAATAGCTTAGATATCCATTGCTCCAGGTCCGCGCTGCATGGCGATTGGTTCGGCGACAATTTCTACGGGTTGATCGGCGGCGGCTATTTGTTCTGGAGTAACTTTTAGAGTCATAAACCGAATGACTTCATCGCTAAGTTTCATGGTTTTTTCCATGGTTTCAACGGCAATCGGCGGAGCCATAAAATTTAGTTGAACGTATACACCCTCCCGATTTCGTTTAACTTCATAGGCAAGGCGGCGTTTGCCCCGATTATGAATCGTAATTTCTTCTGCCCCTTTTTCTTCAAGTAGGGTTTTATATTTGGCGATCGCTGCTTCTTGATCTTGTTCGTTAAGATCTGGACGCAGAATGTACATGGTTTCGTAAAGACGGGTCATAAATTTATTATTTTCCTTATGGACGATAGGGCTAATGGTTGAACAAAAGCAAGGATTTATTAGCTTATCAGTTATCCATGGAATTTAACTAAAAAATCTAAACAAAAATAATAATAAAAACTAAATTCCTAATTATTTGATTCACTTGTAAATGCACCTTAAATATCTCTAGCCTTTTGGTTGTAGTCGGTAAGTTTAGAAAAAAATTTCATCAAATCTACCTTTGCGTAATAATTCGGGGGGCAATATCTGGATATTATTTGCAGTTGCGACGATGAATACGGGAGAAGTCTTTTCTTGCATCCAAGTAATCAACGAACCAAATACTCTATGGCTTGTACCCAGATTGGGTCAAAGAAAACTTTAATTGGATCTGGGAAGTTAGTAAAAGTCCAGATAATCAGAAGGGATTTATCGTTGAATCCAAACGATGGGTGGTAGAGAGAACGTTCGCATGGTTAGGTAAATGTAGGAGGTTAAGTACAGACTATGAATATTACCCAGAAATGTCTGAATCATCTGTGTGTCTGGTTTTGATCCGCATATTGCTCAGAAATCTTACCCCTTTGAATTCTTAAATATGTTCTAGGGCTAGAATTCATATTTTTGATACTTATTTCTCTAAAATAACGATGCAAATTTGACTCTTATTAGAAGAAGATGGGCTGTCTCTAATAGCTTTTTTATCCAAACTTTATTGAGAAGAGAATCAACAAGCCATTACCGATTCTAAAGGATTCAGAAGTTGGCGGACTTGTTTAGA
>CAZLKI010000043.1:0-15002 GCA_964560035.1 uncultured Synechococcus sp. | reverse complement strand
AGATAAACAATAGGTCTTGTATAATCTGCACAACCAAGTAAAATTACACCAATACCTCTGCAAATCTAATCCATGCTCAAATCGATAACCTCAAAGATAGTAGCAATCTGCTTAGTACCGATCGTCTGCTTTTGGATTGTCGCCTGTCAGCCAGAAGTGACAACAACTTCTCCTATCGAAAATTCACCTTCTATCGCCACAGATCGACTGAAATTAGGGATAGTTCTTCCTGCAACTGGAGATGTAGCCTCTTTGGGTGCGCCCATGGTTAAAGGCATTGATTTTTTAATTAGTACGGTTAATGATTGTGGTGGAGTTTTAGGAAAGCCGATTCAAGTTTTTAAAGAAGACGATCGCAGTGAACCAACCGCAGGTGCTGAAGCAGTTACTAAACTCGTTCAAGTTGATAAAGTCGGAGCGATCGTCGGTTCTTTTGCTAGTAGTGTCTCTAATGCAGGAATTGCTATAGCTGCCCCCAATAAGGTTTTAATGATTTCTCCTGGTAGTACCAGCCCCGTCTTTACCGAAAGAGCTAAAAATGGTGACTTTAATGGTTATTGGTATCGTACAGCCCCACCAGACACCTATCAAGCTGCGGCACTCGCCAACCTAGCATACAAAAAAGGATTTCGGAAAGTCTCGACCGTAGTGATTAACAACGATTATGGTGTGGGTTTTGAGAAAGTCTTTGTAGTCAAATTCAAAGAATTAGGCGGTCAAATTCTCAATGAAGCAAATCCTACTCGTTACGACGCTAAGGCTAGTACCTTTGAGGCTGAGGCTAGAGGAGCATTTGGTGGTAAACCTGATGCAGTTGCTGCCGTGCTATATCCCGAAACTGGAGCTTCGCTAATCAAAGCGGCATACGAACTAGGTTTGACTGAAGGCGTAACACTCATGCTCACAGATGGTGTGCAAACTGAAGATTTTCCAAAATTAATCGGTAAATCTGCCAATGGTAAACTCATTTTAGAAGGGGCTTTAGGGACTGTACCCGGTGCAGATGGCAAGTCCCTCGATACCTTTAGCCAAGCTTATACGACAAAAACTGGTGACTCGGTAAAAGCTTTTGTACCCCATTCCTACGATGCTGCGGCTCTGGTTGCGCTGGCGGCTGAGGCGGCTAAAAGTGGATCGGGTGAAGCAATTAAATCTAAGATTCGCGATGTTGCTAATGCTCCCGGCACCGAAGTTACAGATGTATGCGAAGCTTTAAAACTGGTAAAGGCTGGAACAGAGATTAATTATCAAGGTGCCAGTGGCAATGTCGATCTTGATGAGTTTGGAGATGTTAAAGGTAGCTATGATGTTTGGACGGTCGATCCTACAGGTAAGATTAAAGTAATTGACAAAATATCTGCATAATATAAAAAGATATGACACTAGACATTCAGGCGGCACCCGTAGGTGATGTAGTGTTGTATTTACCTTACTGTAAAAGGGAACAACAACAAGCTTTACCTTACGCTATCAGTCTTTATAGAACGGGAACTTTACAGGGAGAAAGACAAGTAGAAGGCTCTACTCCTGTTCCTTTTTCAGCTTTTTGGAAAGTTTCTACCCTTCCTGTCGATCCAGTTATTTGTACGGTTGTATTTACTAATGAAATTAGCGAGGAGTATAAGTATGAGATCGAACTCCAAAGTTTGCAAGTCGTCAGACATTTAATCGATGTGATTATCCTAGATCGAGAAACTCAAATAGTTGATTTTTCTCAGGCTTTTTATGCAGAATTATTTAGGCTGAAACTTGATTTTGACAACAATTAATGTATAATCCTGTGCTTAACAGGCATATCCTAAACCCACAATTTTAACCAAGAGATTAATCCAGTGTCTTACACTACTACCAAACGATCTGATAGACAAAAGCAACTTATCAACCTCGATCCAATAGTGTTAAAAACTGCTAGGCAAGTTTACAGGCTTTATGTCGAGTCTTACCCTGATTTACCAATTCCCTTTGGCGTAGCTATTAATCGTGGAACTATGACTGGTAAGCTCATATACTCTCACCCTATTCTTTTGCCAACTGAAAGCTTTGTCCCAATAGAAGTTATTGAGTCGGGTGATTATCACTAGGTTTCTCTTGATTTTTAAACCACTCAAGCTGCGTAGGCTTTATGTGTATGTGGCGATCGCCCTCTTAATATTAGTAATATTAGGAGGAACTATAGCAAATGCCGAGACTTCTAGAAAATGTCCCGCTACTTTCCCAGAATTAGCAGAGGCACTTACCAAAGATTTGCCTGATTATCTCAATCGCACTTATTCAAGATTAGGAATTAAACAGCAAGTTACTGTCGCCAGCTTTCCAAATATTAATCCTTTGCCGATCTCGACTATTAATAAAACCTCCGATAGTGCAAATTTTAGTCCGAATTTACCCGCGCCCCGTCAGCTTTTTGTATCTATTTTAAGTAGGAAGATCGGACAGACAAAAACTCAAACTCAATCCTACTGGCTATTTATTTCTGAAATAAAGTCTGAAACAAGAAAGACTTGGAGACTGGCGATCGCTTTTACGAGAATTGGCAATTCTCCACTTCAAGATGTGAGTGATGGAGCGATCGCTACTGCTACAAATACTTGGTTGCGAGATCGTTGCAACTGACCTCAGATTATAAATTAGTGTTAATATCCAAGTACAAATTAGTGCATTCGCAATTTTTAAATTCATGAGTAAAGTCTATGAATGGTTTGATGAGCGCCTAGAAATAGGTGCTTTGGCTGAAGATATTACCAGCAAGTATGTTCCTCCTCACGTTAATATCTTTTATTGTTTGGGTGGAATTACTCTAACTTGCTTTTTAATTCAATTTGCTACAGGTTTTGCTATGACTTTTTACTACAAGCCAACTGTAGAAGAAGCCTTTGATTCGGTTCGTTACATCATGACTGAAGTTAACTTTGGCTGGTTAATTCGCTCGATTCATCGTTGGTCTGCCAGCATGATGGTACTGATGATGATTTTACATACTTTCCGCGTTTATCTTACTGGTGGATTCAAGAAGCCCCGCGAGCTAACTTGGGTTACAGGTGTAATTTTGGCAGTTATTACTGTTTCCTTTGGCGTTACTGGTTATTCCCTACCTTGGGATCAGATTGGCTATTGGGCAGTAAAAATTGTATCTGGTGTACCCGAAGCGATTCCAGTCGTGGGTGGAGTATTAACTGAGCTACTCAGAGGTGGTGCAAGCGTTGGGCAAGGCACATTAACTCGATATTACAGCTTACATACCTTTGTATTACCTTGGTTAATTGCTGTATTCATGTTGCTACACTTTTTGATGATTCGTAAGCAAGGAATTTCTGGTCCTTTGTAAATTTTAGTAAATTTTAATTTAGCCCTTAATACCCTTAATAATTAAGCTCATATGGAGAATTTTTATGTCTAAGATTGAAAAGCTACCCGATCTAAACGATCCAGCACTTTTGGCTAAACTGGCTAAAAATATGGGTCATAACTACTATGGTGAGCCCGCATGGCCCAATGACTTACTATATATGTTCCCTGTAGTCATTAGTGGCTCGATCGCTTTATGTGTTGGTTTAGCGGTTCTCGATCCAGCCATGATTGGCGAACCTGCAAACCCATTTGCAACTCCTTTAGAGATTTTGCCTGAATGGTATTTATATCCAGTATTTCAAATCTTGCGGACAGTGCCTAACAAGCTATTAGGTGTATTCCTGATGACTGCCGTTCCTTTAGGATTGTTAGTTATTCCCTTTATTGAAAACGTAAACAAGTTTCAAAATCCCTTCCGCCGCCCTGTAGCAATGGCTGTATTTTTATTTGGTACTGCTTTTACTTTATACCTCGGTATCGGTGCAACTCTGCCAATTGATAAGTCTTTAACTCTAGGTTTGTTTTAACCTTCAATTAAAAATTTAGCTTATAGAAGATTAATGATGTTAGTCTTCTTTTTTATTATTTTTTTTTATTATTAAAAGATATTTAATCTAAAATACTCACTCCAAATTAACCTGTAACCTTCATGTTCGATTTTAGCAGTCAGGATCAAATTTCTCATCCTCGTGTCAGTGTAATTGGAGCGGGCAATGTTGGTAGTACTCTGGCTCAACGCCTTGTTGAAAAAAACTTAGCAGATGTAATTTTAGTGGACATTACGGCTTCTAAGCCCCAAGGTGTGGCACTAGATTTAATGCAAGCAAGGGCTTTAGAGCATCACGATCGCCAAATTATCGGGACTAATGACTATATCCACACTAAAGATTCGGATGTAATTGTGATTACGGCTGGAGTTCCACGCAAAGAAGGCATGAGTCGGGACGATCTACTCAAAATTAACGCCAAAATTGTGACTGAAGTTACCCTAAAGGCGATCGCCCATTCTCCCAATGCGGTAATTATTACGGTAACGAATCCTTTAGATGTGATGACTTATTTAGTATGGAAAGTTAGTGGCTTTGCGACTTATAAGGTTATGGGTATGGCAGGAATCTTAGATGCTTCTAGGTTTCAAGCATTTATAGCGATGGAGCTTGGGATCTCAATGGCTGATATTTCGGCGATGGTAATGGGCGGTCATGGGGATTTAATGGTGCCGTTACCGCGTTTTTCCACCGTAAGTGGCGTGCCGATTAGTGAATTAATGTCTGCCGAAGCGATCGCCCGATTGGTAGAACGAACTCGTAACGGTGGTGCGGAAATTGTCAAATTATTGCAAACAGGAAGTGCCTATTTTGCCCCAGCTTCGGCAGTTTGTCTGATGATAGAAGCAATTTTACTCAATCGGCGGCGGATCGTGCCTGTAGCTGCCTATTTGCACGGAGAATATAGTTTGAATGGTCTATTTATGGGCGTTCCCGCTCTTTTAGGGCAACAGGGTGTGATCGAGATCGTGGAGCTCGACCTGTCATCACAAGAACTTACTGCTCTGCATACTTCGGCAGAATCGGTGCGGGGAAATATTAAAAAGCTTGAAGGTTTTGAAAGATAAGTTTGATATATATAAATCTTTAAGATATATTAGTAATATTAAAGTTTTATGTAGTTGGGCTTAGTAAAGCTTTAGCCAAAGGTCGTAACCTCAAGCAAAATGTTAGGAAACGACGTACTCTTGCGAATAATTAGGGCGAACAATCAGTGTGAATAATCAGCTAGCGAACAATCAATTATTAAATACAAATCCTAGCCCTAAGCAATCGCCATACATTGCGCTTATAGTTGCCTTGGTTATCTTACTTCTATGTTTAGTTGGAATTGGATTAAATTTTGTAGTAAATAAGACTGATGCTTATACTGATGCAGTTCTTAAACTCGAAGGCGACCCTGTTAAGGGTAGATCGATATTTGTGATGAACTGTGTTGCTTGTCACGGACAATGGGCAGACGGAAAGGTAGGACCGAGCTTAAAGAATGTTTCGGAAAGACTATCTGAATCTAGATTAATTCATCAAGTCGTAAGTGGAGAAACTCCTCCTATGCCGCAGTTTCAACCTGCTATGGAAGAAATGGCAGATCTTCTAAGTTATCTCAATCGACTTTAGGTAACGATCTTTGATAGGTTTTTAATAGTCGATCGGATTGCATTTTTCAACCTTGAGCTTAATCGATCGAACGGGTATTATCACTATTTTTAATTCGAGCTTTTTAGGATTTAGCGATCGCCGCTATAAATCGGCAAAACTTATTAATGACCTTGATAATTAGCTTACTGACTAGCTTGGTGACTGTAAGTTAAAGCGGTTTCGATTCTAGTTATAGCCACCCTTTTTTGATGTAGGAGTAATAAAGATGAAATTAAATCTGGTCCGTTGATGTCGCCTGATAAAGCACAACGTAAAGGTTTCATAACTGCCCCCTTTTTAAGGTTTTGAGACTTTGCTACCGATTGAATCAGATTAGATGCGGAATCTACAGTAAGACTGGAAGTATCTCTTAGAGCCTGAGCTAAAGCTAAAAGAATTGGAATTACTGCTTCTTGCTTAAGCACGGCGATCGCTTCTTCGGTATATTCTAAATTTTCAGTAAATAAATATCTTGCCATTTCCACAGCATCCGTAAGCAGAGTAAGACTATGGGCAATTAACTTAACTACATCAATTAACCACGGGCGGTTAGCAGGCTCGAAATTACTCGAATCAAAACCTGCTGTTTGCCAAAACGGGATCAAGCGATCGCAAAGGATTTCACTATCCATAGCGTGCAAATATTGACTGTTTAGCCAGTCAAGCTTATCCCAATCAAACTTAGCACCCGATTTATGCACGCGCTCAAAGTCAAATACTTCAGCCACTTCGGAAATCGTCAAAATTTCTCTGCCATCTGGATCTGACCAACCTAAAAGCACCATGTAATTATTAAAGGCTTCGGGTATGTATCCCAGTTGTTGAAACTCGGACACTGAAGTTGCATCATCGCGTTTGGAAATTTTCGCGCCTTGGGAATTGAGGATTAGGGGTAAATGACAAAATTTAGGAATTTCTGCTCCTAAAGCTTCATAAATTAAAATTTGTTTTGCAGTGTTGGCAATGTGATCTTCGCCCCTAATTACATGGGTGATCTCCATATCAATATCGTCTATGACTACAGCAAAATTGTATAGAGGTAGGGATACTTCCCCTAGATCGTCTACTCTAGCAATTACTAGATCGCCACCCAGATCGGAGGTATTCCAAGTTACTTCGCCCCGTACCATATCCAACCAAGTTAAGATCTTAGGCTCTTCAATAACAAAGCGGATTACAGGCTTTCTACCTTGAGATTTAAACTCGGTTTGCTGTTGCTTTGTAAGATGACGGTGGCGGTTATCATAGCGAGGAGGTAGCTTTTGGGCTTTTTGCTCTTCCCGCATTTGGTCTAGTTCGGCTTCGGTGCAGTAGCAGTAGTACGCAAGCTCTTGGTCTAAAAGTAGTTGAACTGCAGCCCGATATTGATCTTGACGCTGGGTTTGAAAGAATGGTCCCGAGTCATAATCGATTCCCAACCACTTTAAGCCATCTAAAATATTTTGAGTGTACTGGTCTTGCGATCGCTCGCGATCGGTATCTTCTACGCGTAAGATAAACTGACCTTGGTTACGTTTGGCATATAGCCAATTAAACAAAGCAGTACGGGCGGTACCAATATGTAAATTTCCCGTAGGACTCGGAGCAATACGAACACGAACAGTCACGGCACTCACTAAATAAAAAATTAATTACAAAACTAACTACGGAGTATTAAAAAATCGTAACATAACCCGACCCTACTCTAATAAATCCTTTTCTAATAACTTATCGTAATTACAACGCGATTAATTGTGGAATTAAAACTGGCATTAAAACAACTACTCAAATAGTGATATCCTGTCTCAGTGCTAGGGGTACCCTGTCAAATTTTAATTTGAAACAAAACTATGTCTGAACAAAAATCAAATTTTCTACTTCCTGTAATTGGCGGTCTAATAGTTATAGCGGGTGGAATTGGGGCATATCTTTTTTACAAGCAAAGCTCGCCTGTAGGCGTATCTGGTGTCATGGATAGTGCCAAGCTCATCCCCAAGCAAGTGTTATTTGCTGCCTCTATTACAGGGGATAGCAATGCTTGGAAACAATTAGAGCAATTTCAATCGCCTGAAGTTAGAAAATACATCGATCGAGAACTTGCGAAACTAGAAAAAGACGCTTTTAGTAGCGGTGATATTAACTTCACAACCGATATTAAACCTTGGGCGGGGGATGTGATGCTTGCCTTTTTGCCAACTGTGGCGACGGATGCTAAAGCTCGAATGCCAAAACTACTTCCAGTGTCTAATACTGGTACGACTAAGCTGGCTCAAGCGACCACCGAAAGAAATAATCCTGATATTTTAGTTGTCGTACAAGTCAAAGATAAAATCGCAGCAGCCAAGTTTTTTGACAAAGTTAAAGGCAAGAGTAAGGTAACTCAAAAAGACTATAAAGGCGTTCAAGTTTCTGAAGTTATTGGTAACAGTGGCAAACCGACAAGTGTGGCGTTGGTGGGTGACTATTCAGTATTTTCGCCCCAAGCTCGGTCGGTAGAAAGAGCAATTGATACTTTTCAAGGACAAGATTCTTTAGCAACGGCGATCGCTCCCGCTAGTTTAGAGTTAAAAAATCCGCTAGTGCAGTTCTACATTCCTGACTTTGCTAACTCCGTGCAAAAGTTAATAGCTTTAAATCCCGATGCTAGAACAATTCCACCTCAAACCTTGGCGCAGCTAAAACTGGTTAAGTCGATAAATATGGGCTTGGGCGTAGACAGTGATGGCTTGAGACTTAAAGGCGTTACCGACTTAGATCCTAATTTAATCAAAATCGAGTACAAACCCTCACCTGGCAAAGTGATTGCTCAGTTTCCACCCGAAACTATAGCGCTGATTACTGGAATTGATATTAAAAGTCGCTGGGAACAATTTACTAAAGATGCTGCCGCCGATCCAGAGCTTAGCAAACAGCTAGATGAAGTGAGAAATAGTCTGAAGACTTCACCTGTAGGTTTAGATCTTGATAAAGATATTTTTAGCTGGATGGATGGAGAATATGCGCTTGGAGCGATCGCCTCTACGGAAGGAATATTGGCTCAGTCGGGAGTTGGTCCTGCTTTAATTTTACAAACTAGCAATCGTGCCGCCGCCGAAGCTACGCTTAAAAAGATCGATGATTTTGTTAAAGGTAATGGTCTACAAGTTGCAACCAAAGATGTGAAAGGAGTATCGGTAACTGAATGGACGAGTCCGGGGGCACCGGGATTTTCAATTGGGCATGGATGGTACCAACAAGATACTCTATTTGTATCAGTGGGTAGTTTGATCGAAACAATTGCCAAGCCTACCGCTACTTTAGATAGCACGCCCATATTTAAGTCTGTAACTGGATCTTTAGACAAATCTAATATTGGTTATTTTTATCTCGATATGGATAAAACTTGGGCATGGTACAGCAATCGCTTTATCCCTCCTACAGATCGCGAATCAATCACCCCTGAAATTAGGGCATTAATTAATACAGTGCGCGGCATTGGTGTTACGGCTTCGCTTCCAAGTAAGACTACTAGCAAATTTGAGATTTTACTTTCTCTCAAACCTAATGGTGGCGTGTAGCATCCCACAATAAAGCGATCGCTAAAATCAAAAAACTCAGTCCTGCTAAGGTATCTAGCCAATAGGGTGAAAGTTTACGGGATAGCCATTTTCCTCCGACTACGCCCAAAAAGCTAGTTAAAACTAGGGCGATCGCTGCCCCAAAAAAAACTACCAAGGGTAAATCAGATTCAGCCGTAATCATCATAGTTGTGATTTGAGTTTTATCTCCAACCTCAGCGAGGAACACAGCGACAAAGGTCGTTAAGGCAATATTTAGATCGGATGATGATTTAGTTTTCAGAGCTTTAGATTTTCACTTTTATTTCTTATTGATATTACAATGCGATCTGAACTTTTATCAAAAGCTTTATCTCGTTCTAAATCTTTAACGGATTTCTCAAACGACCTTGGCAAAGACTTATGCTTGCGATCGCCCAATATTACCGTTCGACAGATTTGTCTATTAAATTTGACCTACTAAAATGACTGATGCGATATCCTTATGGCTGAGTCGTCCTGCCGAAGTAGTTGCCCCAGACCTATTAGGATGTAATTTAGTCCGAAAAATTGATGGAATTGAATACCGAGGCATAATTGTCGAAACCGAGGCATATGCACCCGGCGATCCTGCTTGTCATGCCTATAAAAAAAGAAGCGATCGCAATGCGGCTATGTTTGGTAAAGCTGGGTTAGTTTACGTTTATTTAATCTATGGTATTTATCACTGCATCAATCTAGTTACCGATCGCGATGGAGTCCCCAGTGCCGTTTTAATTAGAGCGTTAGCCTTAGATAAAATTCCACCGTGGATAGATTGTAGTATTAAAAAAAATATTAAAAATAGCGATCGCCTTGGGGCAGGACCGGGCAAGCTCTGTCGCACACTTAAGATCGACCGGACTTTAAATGGCATGGAGCTTATACCCCAATCAGATCTGTGGCTGGAGATCGACGGGCTAAAGATCGACAAAAACTCTGTAGAAATCGTGCAAACTACCCGCATAGGAATTAGTAAAGGCGTAGATATCCCTTGGCGTTGGTATATTGCCAATCATCCTGCGGTCTCAGTCTTACAAAAGAATTCTCTAAAAACAGATGATTTGGTCTAGGCGACTATAATTATTAAAGTAGGACTTACGCAGTGTAAAAAGAAAACCTATATTTAAAGGGGGTTTGGGGCACAGCCCCAGAGGGCTTCGCCCTCAGACTCCATCCCGATAAGTTTCTGTGAATTTGAGTGCGTAAGTCCTATAAAGATAATTTTAAAGATTAAATTAAAAATATTAAGCGCACAAAAATCTCATCGGAACGGTCTCAAAATTTTAATCTCATAAATTTTAAGGAGTATAACCTCATGGCAAAAGACGAATTATCTCCCATTCCTACGTGTGAAACCGTGATGATCCATCCTGAAAGTGTAAACCAAGGAAAACAAAATATTTTGGCGATCGCCAAGGCGCAAGAGATGTCCGAGTTTTTTGGTATTCTTGCCGATCCTAATCGCCTGAGATTACTTTCAATTTTGGTAAATAGTGAAATGTGCGTCTGCGATCTTGCTGCTATTTTAGAAATGAGCGAATCTGCCGTATCCCATCAACTCCGCGCCCTTAAAAGCATGAATTTAGTTAAATATCGCCGTGACGGACGCAACATCCACTACAGTTTATCCGACAGCCACATTGTGAATTTGTATCAAGAAGTTGCCGAACATTTAAGTGAATAATTAAATTAATAATTAGCTAAGTAAAGATTCAATATCTTTTTTAAGCTCTGGACTTTCAGGGGATACACCAGAAGCATAGTATTTAACTACTTTTCCCGATTTATCCACCAAGAACTTATTAAAATTCCATTGCACTTCGGCTTTGGTTGCTTCAGTTAGATATTTATACAGACCTACTTTATCACTGCCTTTGACTTTAACTTTACTAAACATATCAAAGCTGACATCATACTTAAGTCCGCAAAATTGCTTGATCTGTTCGTCAGTACCCGGCTCTTGCGCGCCAAAGTCATTACTAGGAAATCCTAAGATTACGAAACCTCGATCCTTATAGGTTTTATAAAGAGTTTCTAAGCCTTTGTACTGAGGAGTGTAGCCGCATTGAGAAGCGACATTGACAATTAATACAGCTTTACCTTGGTAGTCAGAAAGTTTAGTTTCTTTGCCATCAATATTTTTAACTGAGAATTCGTGAAGGCTAGTCATATTTGAATTGTTAGTGTTTTCAAGCTTATTCTACAATCGTATTAGGTTTTAATTTTCTGTCGGCAGTTTTTAAGAGGATTTTTTTCGAGGGTTTTTAAGAGAGATCGCACTGTTTGAAGTGTTTTTGAGGTGTTTTCTTGACTATCTCGATCTAAAACCTTTCCAGAATCTATTCTAATAGCGCATCTAATTTTCCTAGATCTTCTAGCCGATAAAGATCCCACCTATATGGCGATCGTCGATAAATATTTGCGGTACTGAGGTTCTACCATTACTTCCTCTTGCTACCATTGCTTCTGTGGCATCTTCATCATCATCAATTTTATGCTCGGTATAGTTCACGCCTTTGCGATCGAGCAGTTTTTTGGCGCGGCTACAGTAGGGGCAACCGATCCAAGTGTAAATTTCAACATTTGCCATAGTTTTTTTGAATTAAAAATTTACTTAAAAATTAAATGAATTTATAATTAATTTTAAATTATTTTCTAAACTAGCTTACTTCCTCAACTAAGCGGGAGCCCGAATAAACTAAGCCTTTTTGCAAATCTACGGTTAACGGCTCACCATCCCGAATTTTGCGCGTGGCATCTTTAACACCTACTAATACTGGGATGCCGAGCTTACGACCGATCACAACTGCATGAGACTCAAGACTGGCATTTTCGGTCACAATTGCTGAAGCTTTACGAATTACTTCGATAAAATCTGATGTAGTTGTATCTACTACTAAAATCTCACCAAGGTTAAAATCTTTTACATCTAAATAATGATGAGCCACCCTTGCCCGACCAGTAGTAATACCCGATCCGACTACACCTAGCCCCTTACCTACAACTGCGGAAACAAACTCTACTTTAATCAAATCTGTAGAACCCGAAACCCCTTGCAGCGTTCCCGCCGTCATCACGACCAAATCGCCCGCTCTCACTAACTTTTGCTCTTGAGCCATGCTGAGGGCTGCAGCGAAATTTTGCTTGGCTGAGGGTAAAGATAAAACCATTAATGGATGAACGCCCCAAACTAGCTGTAATTGCCTTGCCACATCCACTTGAGAAGTTACTGCCAAAATTGGAATAGGTGGGCGAAACTTACTGACATTACGCGCCGTGGCACCTGTTTTAGTCAATGTTAAAATTGCCGCAGCTTCTAGTTGACAGGCGATCTGACTTACAGCTTGACTAATCGCATTAGGTACAGATTTACCGAAGGTTTCAATGGTTGTAAACTGATATTCTCGTTCGGTTCTAACTGCGATTCGTGCCATCGTCTCCACGGACTGAATCGGATATTTCCCTGTAGCAGTTTCGTTGGAGAGCATCACAGCATCGGTACCATCAATGATCGCGTTAGCCACATCCGAGATTTCGGCACGGGTAGGACGAGGATTGTTATACATACTGTCCAACATTTGGGTTGCAGTGATTACAGGTATGCCCAATTGATTTGCAGTTTTAATCAAGCGTTTTTGTAAAATCGGCACGTCTTCGGCGGGAACTTCTACCCCTAGATCGCCTCTCGCTACCATAACGCCATCGCAGACTTCCAGAATTTGTTGCATCTGGGCGATCGCCTCATGCTTTTCAATTTTGGCGATAACCTTAACATTTCTGCCACTTTTGGCAATTAATTCTTTTAGCTCTAAAATATCCTCAGGGCTACAAACAAAACTCAATGCCACCCAATCTACGCCTTCAGCTAGTCCAAAAGCCAAATCAATCCGATCTTTTTCCGTCATGGCGGAGACCGAAAGATGGATATTGGGAAAATTTACGCCTTTATTATTAGATAAAACTCCATCCATCACCGCCGAACAGCGTAGCTCACCAGCAGTAGGATCGACTTCATCAACTACAAGCTCGACTTTGCCATCATCCAACAAAATTACGGCACCGACTGGGACTTCCCTTGCCAAATTATCATAGGTTACCGAGCTAATTTCTTGGGTACCCGGAATAACACGGTTGGTAAGCGTAAATTTATCCCCTTTTTTTAGGGTTATAGAGCCGTCTACAAATTTACCCAAACGAATTTTAGGTCCTTGCAGATCTTGTAAAATTGCCACGGGCTGATTTAGCTCTACGGAAATCTGGCGAATATTACAGATACTACGATGGTGATCGGCATGGGTACCGTGGGAAAAGTTTAGCCTTAGTGTGGTTGCCCCAGCTTCAATTAATGCACGAATCATTTCGGGGCTACTGGTGGCAGGTCCGATAGTAGCAACTATTTTAGTCCGACGAATTTGGTCTTTAGCTTGCATTGAAGATTTTAGGATATTAAGGCTAGGATACTTGTTTTTGTATATTTAGTAATAATTAACATAGCAAGAAATGTTTAGCAATTATTTATTACTTTTAGTTCTTAGTCTTATTTTTTTGTCTTATTTTTTACTTGAGTCTACTATTTCTATTAGTGGCAAAATTAGAGCGATCGCCATAAACAAACTAGCAAAAAGCTTACGTAGCAAATATGCGTATTACAGTCCTATCGGATTTATCGGAACTTGACTTTAGCACGAGGAGTGTCAATCTTAGCCCTAATAGTACCTAATAGTAGTAGAGCAGATGTTTCCATGATGGCTATGGCTTTGGAAGATTGAGGCTCGATCATCATTTTTCCTATTTATTTATTATATTAAGTGTCCAAACTAAGATGATACCGATCGCCATAATTCCCACACCAGTCATAACTGGAATTAATTGATTTTCTGGCAATTCAACATAGCGATCGGGATTAACGGCTTTAAATCCTGAATTAGGATTTGGAATAGTAGGGGAAACTTGAGGAATCGCAGTCGCAATGGTTATCTTAAAGTTAAGTTCAAATGGCTTAAAATCATCGCCTCCTATCGGTTTACCTGTAATTTCTAAGTTATATCTTCCGATTTTAGGGAAAGTTACCTCGGCACTGGGAATATTTTTATAACCTTCAGTAGATAGGGGCTTTAAAGGTGGTTGCAAAATTACTTGAGATGATTTTATCTCGGAAAAGATCGATAATTTACAATCGCATTTGTTTAAAGGAATTACCTTGCCTCCTTCTCTAGTTAATGCAAACCATACCTGACTGGGTTCTCCCGCTTTAGGATTATCATTCGGTTCTATATGTAAAGTTGCGCCAACATCTTCAGAAATTTCGACTTTGTGGGCAAAACTTGATTGTAATTGAGTCACAGCGATCGCTGCTAATATAAAAATCAAACTTACTTTTAGGCGCAGATTAAACATTTGTAATAAATTAAAATAATAAAATCGCGATCGCTCGCCCCAATCAAATCGCCTATGACATGATAGGCATACTTTACCTGCTTCACTTACTTGCGACTGTTTTTAAGTAAACCAATTATTTCTAAGTTCATATGAATGGTCTTAGCATATTTAACATCAGTTAACGAAATTCTACAATTTGCTTCAATCAATAGTCTTATTATTTTTTCACTTTTTCTTAAGAGTGCTTCTTGTAGTGGTGTAGAAAAAGAATCATTTTCTTGGGGAAGATCTGGATCTGCGCCAGCCTTGAGTAGAATTCTTACTACTTCATCATTACTATATCTGCATGCAGCTAATAACGCAGTTTGTCCCGTGAAATCATATTCATTTAAATTTGCACTTAGTTGAGTTTGTGAATTGATAAATTCTATATCATTAACAATTGCAGCTTCTATAAGTCTTTCAATTTGATGGTTCGCTTTTCGCTGTCGATGTAATATACCTTTCCCTAAAAGTAAGTCTAGCCCTTCTC
>CAZLKI010000042.1:2334-15093 GCA_964560035.1 uncultured Synechococcus sp. | reverse complement strand
GTGGCTGTGTGTTAGATAGAGATTTAAATGCTGCACTGAATATACTGGCGATTGGTTTAAAAAATACGGTAGGGCATACCGAAATTTCTACGCCTTTGGATGAGTCGGACCTCTGCCAAATAGATGTAAGTCTATCTGGTAAGTTGTCTCGTTGAATTAGGAATCCCCGTGCTTTAGCACGAGGAGTGTCAATGCTCAAGAACATAGTACGTCTGAAGAATTGCTAAAAAAGCTAATTTATCAATATTGGCAAACCTTAAAGCCTCGTCAAACTCTAGCTCAAATACGTGGAGGGCATCCTCAGGATTTATTGCAAGATGTCGATCCTGACTTATCATTACGGGAAAATAGGAAAAAGATTATTGCCGTACATATCGCATACCCATCAAACAAAGCAGATAAATTATTCCTTAGAACTGCTAAAAAAGCTAATTTATCAATATAACCTTAATGCACAAGTTGTTTAATTCTTATTCCTAACGAATAAAATATGAAACTTCCCCCTGCTGTGATTATTCCCGATGCAAAAATTAGCCAATATCTCCTAGCTTATCGAGAGCAAGACAACAAATCTAAATATTTAGCCCAAGGTGGATTTACTCAAACTCACCCAGAGCAACTCAAAGCCGCTATTTTAGAATTGATCCTAACTGTAGAAGCAATAGAAGATAGTAGTATCAGTATGGTGTATTTTATCGAGTAGAAGGGGACTTAAAAGGCGTTGAGCGTAATCTTTCAGTTGTGACAGTTTGGCTAGAACGTAAGATTGACAGGAAATTTCAATTTATTACCCTAAAACCCAAAAAAGAGAAAAAGTCATGATCGAACTATATCAGCGAGTTTCTTTAGCCCAAGATTTCGCCGAATATCATCTAAAAAAAGGAGACATTGCCACCTTTATCGATACCGTCCCCCATCCCACAGGTGGAGAAGAAGGCTATGTTTTGGAAATATTTAATGCCCTTGGCGAGTCAATTAATAATATTATTGTGCCGAAATCAGCCATTCACGTCCTTAGATCGGATCAAATCCTCTCTATACTTTCTTTAGCTGAAATGAAGTGATCATTGGACCCAGAATTATCGCTTTCATCTCAAAGAACCAATTGGGATTATCGTTTCATTCAAAAAAATCTAAATCTACTATCTTATCCATGATGAACTCGACAAGCCTTGAAGTTAACTTGAAGTTAAAATAAAAATTGTTGACCCTATTCCAAAATCAAGCAACCAGTTAAGATAGGAAACTAAATACTCATTCCTCTATATATCGTTAAGTCCTTGAAATCACATCTAAATATTTCCCAACGGGCAATTAATACTAAAGAATCCCAAATTCGGGAGGCATCTCGCTACTGTGTCAAGTATGGAGCCATTAACCTCGCTCAAGGATTACCAGATTTTCCTGCACCTGAAGCCCTAAAAATTGCTGCCCAAAAAGCGATCGCCGAGGATCGTAATCAATATGCCGATACGTGGGGACTAGAACCTCTCAGAATAGCGATCGCTGCCAAAATGCTTAGAGATAATAAGATCGCAGTCGATCCTGATACAGAAATTACGGTTTGTTGTGGAGCTACCGAAGGCTTAAATCTCGCGCTCATGGCGATTCTGGATGCGGGCGATCGCTGTTTGATTTTTGAACCATTTTACGAAAACTATATTCCCAACCTTGCCACTGTCGGCGGTATTCCCGAATTTATTACCCTAGAAGCTCCACACTGGGAAATCACTCGCGAGATGTTGGATAAAGCATTTGCTAAAGGTTTAAAAGCAGTAATCCTCAACAGCCCTGCTAATCCTACGGGTAAGGTTTGGACGTTGACAGAGTTAGAATTATTGGCAGAATATTGCGATCGCTACGATGTTTATGTGATTACCGATGAGATTTATGAATACATCCTCTATGCAGGCGAACATATTAGTATGCTCAGTTTGGCGGGAATGCGCGATCGCACGATTGTCGTGAATGGATTTTCCAAAACTTTTTGTGTTACAGGCTGGCGGTTGGGCTATGTGGTGGCGAATCCAACTTTAACGGCAGCAATGCGGCGGATTCATGATTTTTTGACAATTTGCGCTCCCGCTCCTTTACAATATGCAGCTTTGGCAGCTTTGGAATTTGGACTAGACTACTATCAAAATATGTCAGCCGATTATCAACGCAAACGCGACCTGCTTTACCCTGCGCTTAAGGATATGGGTTTATCGCCTGTATTACCCCACGGTGCCTATTATATGTGGACGGATAGCTCGGTTCTAGCAGATGATGCGAATGCGGCGGCGTTAAGATTGGCGAAAGAGGCTGGAGTAGCGGCAGTACCGGGGAATTGTTTTAGTAATCCCAACCGCGATCGCATTAATGGTTTGAGGTTTTGCTTTGCTAAAAAAGATAGCACCATCGCCGCCGCCGTCAAGCAAATGGAAAAGTTCAAACTTAGTTGTTAATTTGCAATATGAAAATACTTTATCTAGATACCACAATCCTTCTATAACAATGGGTTGAGCAACTGCTCCAGATCTTGTTCGGGAGTTTCCGCAGTGGATATTATTTCTAAAATCTTATTCTGGGCGCGATCGCAAAATAATGCATCAACACAAACCTGAGCTACTTTAGTCCGAGGAATGCTACCTTCGAATAAACTATCAGCCCCACGCATTACTATGCCACCCTCAGAATCTTGATTTTTTAAGCCTCCGGGACGCACAATCGTATATTTAACTCCACTAGATTTGAGATAGTTTTCAGCTTGCTTTTTCCAAAAAAGTACCAGCCAAAATAAATTCAAAGGATGAAAGAATTTAGACACACACAATGAAGATACAAACACAAACTGCTTAACTGCCTGTTTATTTGAGTTGTCCTTTGCCAGATTAATTAAGTTTTTAGTGCCAATGTAATCCACCAAGTAGGGAGAAGCAATGTTAAAGCTGGGTTTAGCTCCAGTTGCACAAATAATTACATCACAATCGGCGATCGCCAAACTATCCTTATTTAAAACATCACCCACTACAAACTCAATATCTTTAGGTAAAATCTGCTGTGCCAACTTAAGGTCTCGCACCAATGCCAAAACTGAAATCTGCCTTTTTACTAATTCGGCAACAATTCGGCGACCAGTTTCTCCAGTTGCTCCTGCGACAAATACTTTCATATTGTTAATTTCTTTGGTTTAAGGATTACTCTTTAAGTCTACTCCTTTCCAATTTACTAAATTCAATTTGCCGAATTAGAGTAAAAAGCTCTACTAATTATTCCAAAGCTTGCTGATATTTATCTCCAGTCTTTGCTCTGCCTCGGCTAATACTTGCTCGCGCTGATCTAAAAATTCCCCTGCATGATTTTCTAGAATTTTGGTTGAAAGTGAAATGCGGTTACGAGATTCATCTATATCCATAACTACAGCTTTGATACTCTCGCCGACCGAAAACACCGAGTTCACATCTCCAATATATTTCTGGCTAATTTCTTTAATATGTAGTAATCCAGTAACTCCGCCAAAATCAATAAATGCCCCAAATGGTCGCATACTACTCACTGTACCTATGATTAATTGCCCCTTACTTAGCTGGCTCATGGCTGAAGCTTTGACGGCTTGGCTATTAGAAAGCACTAATTTATTGCGGGCTTCGTCTATTTCTACCAAAACCACAGATAAAGTCTTACCGATCAAGGCATTCATACTAATTTTATTTACTAGATGCGATCGCGGAATAAATCCTCTAATTCCTTGAACATCAGCAACAACGCCACCTTTATTAGTACTAATCACTCTACAGTTAAAGGGTTTACCTTCTTCTTGTAATGCTTGTAAATTTACCCAAGCCTTTTTAATCTGAAGTTGGCGAATCGATAATTTAACCTGACCATCGGCATCTTGATCGCTAATAATCATAAACTCGCGATCGCTTTCTAAGGGCAGTAACGCCGCTAAGTCCGATGAAGAGATCCCCGCAAGACTAACTGTAGCTTCATCAAGGGGCAAAAACCCCGGTGACTTGCCACCAATATCAATATACGAGCCTGTACTCTCGTGGCTGATGATTTTACCTTTGACAATTTGCCCTACATTAAATTGATAATCATGAGCAGCTAAGGCACTAGCAAAATCACTCATGGAAAAAGATTGTTTGGATTGGGTATTCATGTAGGACAAAAAAGAAAAGATTATTTGCAGATTGGTTTCAACGTACAGAGAATTTTAGCAGCAAAGCTAAAGCCCGTAAAAAAAGTAATTGACAAATACTACTTTAATCGGCACAATGTAGATCGCTTAAATCTTACATTTAATTGTAGAGTTAAGTTTTGGGATCGTAGTTCAATTGGTTAGAGCACCGCCCTGTCACGGCGGAAGTTACGGGTTCGAGCCCCGCCGATCCCGCTTTGTTAGTTTATATTTATTAGGAATGCGATCGCCCATCCTAAATGTGGACGTAATGCTGTTCTCATTAGGATAATTATTTCCACGGGATTTCTAAGTTATATGATTATTTCTATGAAACCCTGTTCCTGACGTATTTACAACTTTTTGTCCTGTACTGAGGGTTAAACCATTAGTTCCTGCATTTTTTAACAGGTTTAAAGCGTTAATGATTACTGATACCGAATTTCTTATCATTGCTTTGGGGGGATCTGATTCTGCCAAAGGTAAAATTGATAGCCGTATTCCTATATTGTAGTTACTACAAGTATTTGCTGAAGCACTAGCATATATTGAGTTTAATGAAAGGCGTTTTAATAAATCATTAATTGACCAAATTTCTAAAATGCCATTTTCATATTTTTTAGGCTCTTGAGTAATAATTTTCCAAAGTTCATTAATCTGTAAATCACTATTGTCACAATTCCAAAAATACTCCTCGATTAAATCTGAGTCAATTAGAACTTTTATCAATTACTCCCCTCAAAATTATGACATTCGGAATTGATGTTTCTTTTACGAACTTTAACCTGCTTCTCAGTTCCCATAAGCTTTCTGATATCATCAATTGATTTATCTGGTGATTTATTTGTTTTCTCATTTATTGTTAAAACAAGCCCTTCTGGTAAATGCTTAATCTCGCTAGCAACTGCCTCAAGATAATCATTAATCTCCATATTATGAGCCTTAGCAAACAACCTCAGCGTATCGATCTTGGTACTACTGTCACCTTTTTCAATCCGACTAACTTGACGCTCGGATAGACCAATGATATCTGACTGACGTAGTTTATATTTTTTGCGTATGGTAGCGATCGCCTTGCCAAACACTCGATCGTGAGTAGCCTTGAGAGCATTAAACTTTTGCTTCCATTCGGGATCGGTTACATAACGGAAAGCATCGAGATCGAGATGGATATCTGCACTTTCCCAATAAAGATAGCTACCATCATCAGCGATCGTGAAATCGCTACGTTCATCATAGGGAATACGCTTTAAAGCTGGTAGTGAAGAAAAAGAAATCTCAAATTTTTCCATGCGGCAACTAACCACCAATAAGAGATCGCCAATCACCGTTGCTTCAGCAATCAATTGTTCTTGTGCTCCCATAGCCCACGCATTAATCACCCTTTTAGGTATCTCGGAAGTGACATGAACGAGAGTATTTCGCATGACTCGAAGATTTGCGCGATCGAACATCTGTGGCAACCACTTAGAATCGATATCTGCTCTGACAAACAGCGCCCGTAAATGATGCTTTTGATTTGCATTTCGCACAATATCAGCAATTTCTGGCAACCCCGTTGCTGAAGTTAGTACAAACAAATTTAATGCAGAGTCTAAACCTTTTACATCAGACAGATGTAAGACTTGTAGTGACTTAGAGCGCGATACAAGATTTTCATTTTCGCGATCTTGAACTAGAACAGTCATTGTCTGTTTACTGGACATTACAGATCCTCCTTGGGACATACTTTCTGCTCCCATTCGATCAGAAGCTTAGAACGATTTTCTAAAACTAGTTTTAAAATTTTATTTTTTTCTTTACTTGATATTTGAGGTTTGGGTGGATATTTTGGATCTATGACCAAATCCTTTTCCTGACTGCATAACATAAAGAAAACACGAATCTCCCATGCTCCAGACTTGCGAGCGTGAAAGTGTTCTGGTCTGTGATCGTTAGAATTAAAAAACAGATCTAAGCCATCTATTTTGAAGGATTGAACCTTAGCCAAGTCTTGACCTAAATTTGTTTTAGCAAGATAACTAGATAAGAATATAGATCTAAACAGACATTATGTCAAACATATACGAAAATAAAATGTCTTGTAAGTGCTTAATGTCTAAACCTATGCTTTTTTGATTAACTAGCGATCGCATTCAAAACATTTAAGTTAAGCATCTAAGTTAACAATCCTGCCAAAAAAATCAGGATAATATGAGTTATTAAAGTTATTAAAGTTTATAAACGTGGTTACTCAAGCTGTAAAACCAACCGAAATTATTAATTCCGATCGCTACGAAGCTCAAACTCAAGAAATTGCCTGTAAGATTCTAGCTGCCAGTAAAGGTGGTTTTTGGGACAAACTGAAAGGAGAAATGCGCCTAGATGATAAGCTCATGGCGTGGGGTATGGGAAATGAAGGCTTGAGAGTACAGTTATTTCGGTTAATCGATTGCTTACCTGCCCTAAAAAGTAAAGCCGAAATCGCCCGCCATATGCAGGAATATTTAGCTAGTGATGCCGTCGAAGTTCCCGCTTTGCGATCGCTCCTTAACTTTAGTACGGATAATCCTAATTCCTTAACCGCCATTGCCGCCGCTACAGCTTTAGGAGCAGCCGTAGAATCTTTAGCCCGCAGATATGTTAGTGGGGAAAACTTACCCGAAGCGATTAAAAACATCGAACGATTGAGAAAGGAACGCTATGGTTTTACGATGGATTTACTGGGCGAGGCAATAATTAGCGAAGTTGAAGCGCAGTCTTATTTGGATCGTTATCTCCAAATGATGATCGACCTCACCGCAAAAGCAAAGTCATGGTCTGTTATCGATCGAATTGACAAAGCAGATGGAGTCGCAATTCCTAAAGTGCAGGTATCGGTAAAGCTCAGTGCTTTTTATTCTCAATTCGATCCCCTCGATCCAGAAGTGACCAAAGCAAAAGTCAGCGAACCCGTGCGAACTCTGTTACGAAAGGCGAAGGAACTCGGTTGTGCCGTACATTTTGATATGGAGCAATATGCTTATAAAACTCTGACATTAGAGATTTTAAGACAAGTTTTAATGGAAGAAGAGTTTTGCGATCGCACGGATGTTGGTATTACATTACAGGGCTATCTGCGAGATTCCGAACAAGATTTATTGGATTTAGTCCAGTGGGCAAAGACACGCGAACAGCCGATTACGATTCGCTTAGTTAAGGGAGCTTACTGGGATCAAGAAACGATCAAAGCATATCAGCAGGGCTGGGATCAACCTGTATTTAACGAGAAGAGTTCTACTGATTATAACTACGAACGCTTGGTGGAGATTCTCTTAGAAAATCATCAATATCTCTATGCCGCAGTTGGAAGTCATAATGTCCGCTCTTTAGCCAAAGCGATCGCCATAACTCAGACCCTAAATATTCCCCAACGTAACTTTGAAATTCAAGCTCTGTACGGCATGGGTGATAAATTTACTAAGGTTATCGCTGATATGGGATACCGTATTCGGATTTACTGCCCCTTTGGGGATTTAATTCCGGGGATGTCCTATCTGATTCGGCGTTTACTAGAAAACACTGCTAATAGTTCCTTTCTGAGACTTAGTACCAATGACGAACGACCGATAGACGAATTACTGGTAAAACCTACCCTAGAAAGCGATCTAGGCAAAAATAGACATATCGAATTTGCAGGATTTACTAATGCTAGTGATACTGATTATGCTGAATTAGAAAAGCGATCGCAGGCTCAACAAGCATTCGATCGTGTAAAAAAAAGTCTAGGCAAAACCTATTTTCCCATCGTGAATGGCGTAGAGCTAAAAACTGAAACATTCGCTGATTCTCTCAATCCTTCTAACTTCTCTCAAGTAGTCGGTAAAATTGGATTAGCCACGATCGACCAAGCAGAATTAGCAATGACCGCAGCCAAAGCTGCATTTCCGAGCTGGAAGAAATTAACTGCTACCCAAAGAGGAAATATTCTCCGTAAGGCTGCGGACATCATGGAAGAAAGAAGAGCAGAACTCAGTGCATGGATTGTTTTAGAAGTCGGTAAGCCCGTCAGAGAGGCAGATGGAGAAGTTTCAGAGGCGATAGACTTTTGTCGTTATTATGCTAAAGAAATCGAACGCATATCTCAACCCGTAAAGCGAAATATCCCCGGTGAAGATAATACCTATATCTATCAGCCGAGAGGTGTGGTTTTAGTGATTTCTCCTTGGAATTTCCCCTTAGCGATCGCCTTGGGTATGAGTGCAGGAGCATTAGCCTCTGGGAATACAGTTATTTTGAAGCCAGCCGAACAAGCCTCGGTAATTGGTGCGAAGATTATGGAAGTGTTTCAAGCGGCGGGAATGCCCAAAGGAGTATTTAATTATCTCTCTGGAAAGGGTTCTCAAGTTGGTTCTTATTTAGTCAAGCATCCTGACGTTCAGGTTATCGCTTTTACAGGTTCTCAACAGGTAGGATGTCAGATATACACCGATGCCGCAATTCTTCAACCTAAGCAAAAACATATGAAGCGGGTAATTGCCGAAATGGGAGGAAAGAATACCATAATTATTGATGAAAGCAGCGATTTGGATCAAGCAGTTGTAGCGGTAATGAATTCTGCTTTTGGTTATGCAGGACAAAAATGTTCGGCTTGCTCCAGAGTAGTGGTTCTATCGCCAGTTTATGAGAATTTTGTGGCTAGGTTAGTAGAAGCGACTCGTTCCTTGACTGTGGGTGAAGCTTATTTACCTGCAACTAAAGTTGGGGCGGTGATTGATGGTAAGGCGCAGGAGAAGATTCTCAGTTATATCCAAACGGCTAGAGATGTGAATAAAATTGCTTTAGAGATGGAAGTTCCCACCCAAGGCTATTATGTCTCGCCTACGATCGTTACGGATGTCAAACCCGATGATATTCTTTCCCAAGAAGAAATCTTTGGTCCTGTTTTAGCAGTTTTAAAAGCTGATAATTTTGATGAGGCTTTAGCGATCGCCAATAATACAAATTACGCTCTCACGGGTGGAGTCTTCTCTCGTACTCCCTCCCACATTGAAAAGGCATACGCCGAATTTGAAGTAGGAAATCTCTATATCAATCGTGGCATTACTGGAGCATTGGTCGATCGCCATCCCTTTGGTGGATTTAAGCTGAGTGGAGTGGGTTCTAAAGCAGGAGGACAAGATTATCTCTTGCAATTTCTCGAACCTCGTTCTATTACCGAAAACACACAACGTCAAGGCTTTGCGCCATTAGACATGCTGGAATAAAGTTAAGACATAAATCTGTTTAATTCCCTGACTAATAAGATACTTACTATCCTATTGCTAAAGTTTTAGCGAGTATCTATCTTATTTGTTAAATATCATTTCCTAAGTCAAAAATGAAGAGTAGGAATTGATAAAGCTCTTGGAAGCGATCGCTGTGCCATTTATAAACCATAATGCACCTTGACCAGTTAGAGAATCTTTACAAAGGATATCGACTTTATTATCGCCATTAAAATCACCTACGCTGATTGCTTCAAAATTAGTACTAGCAGAATCGGTAAATGACTGAGCAATAGAATTTATACCATTAAACAACCAAATCGTATTTTGACCAGTTGCTCGATCGCAGAAGAAAACATCAGATGGAATTCAAACTACAGAATCAGAAATTACCGAAACCGAAATTCTCAAACTACTGCCACTGTATAAAAGAACTATGGTGAGTAAATTTATTTTATGCTGAGAGTAATACCTCTATTTTTTAATTGTATTTTTAGGGGCGATCGGAGTTGTTATCTTCAGCTATAATTCCCTTATTAACTGGAATGCGCTTCAACAGGCTTACGCGAACTTTACATCCATTGCCCAAAATTCACCCGATCTAGCAACACTATTTACTGCCGAAGTCGAAAAAAATACTCATCGAATTAATCTCTTTGTCGAGGGAGTTTGGACGCTTTAAAGTGCTATATTTGCTGCCATTAGGCTAGATGGGATTCATATAGTCTCTAAAAGTGGTAAAACAAAATAGGGTAGCGATCGACAGGGCAGGATAGTTTTAGGGTTCAGGTGATGCGCCACCAAACTCCCATTCTTAAAAAATATACCTTCTAGATTAGTACCCAGAATAGATCGTTCTTTTTAATAAATATAGGACTTACGCACTCAAAGTTATGAAACTTAGTGTGAGGGAGTTTGAGGGCGAAGCCCTCGATTGGGGCTGTGCCCCAAGCCCACTTTAAATATAGGTTTTCTTTTTACGCTGCGTAAGTCCTAAAATATTAGGAATAAGATAGAGGGATAAAAATGTCATCAGTACGTTTTGAAATGTGTTGTTGCATACTCTTAGGAAGTGTGTTTATTTTACCTGAACAAAAAACTTATGCCCAAACTTGTAACTACTTTGCTGGGAAGGCTATGGGCAAACAAAGTGTAAATGTAGATTTATGTTCGATATCAAGAGCGAGTTCTAATAGTGTAGATTTTGTTTATTATTTAGGAACGGAAAGGGTTGATAGCCAAGCTAATTGTTTAGATGGTGGTTGGACTACACTCCCCGAAAGAGCATTACAACGTCCTCAATCTAAAGCTACTCAGAAAATGCTTGATGTAGTCTGTAGCTATAAATCTTCAGCCCAAAATCGTAATTCTAAGTTAAAAGCTAAAATTCAAGGTGCTGTTATTTTTGACCCGCCATCAAATATTAGAACTTCACCTAATGGCGAAATTTTGTGTTCAATTAAGAATACTAAAAGTATTAGCATTTATGGCTCAATTGGTTCTTGGGATTACACTGACGTGTGTGGTGATATGGGAGTAATTCACTCTAGTCAGATTAGATTTTAAGTAGTTGGAGATGAGTAGCAAACAAATCTCTACTCGTATGGTAAACTACACATGAAAAACCCAACGGATTTACTGCGGGTGAGTCCAACGGATAGGTTCATCAACATATGTTGCGATCGCTCAAAGTTACTGATGGTTGGCTTAAAAGAGTTAAACAAGCTCTGAGTCGTTATGATTTTTCTAGCCAAAAAGCTCTAGCCGAAGAATTAGAAATCTCATCTCGTAAGACTAATGATTTTTTTAACGGTAAATCTGTTGACTATGAAATCTTTGTGGCGATTTGTGCGAGGTTGGGATTAGATTGGCAAAAAGTGGCAAAAGTCTCTCCCGAAACGATTAAAAGCATTAATTCACCCTCTAAAGTTTCTGAGTCCAAATCTGAGCCTAAAGAAGTTCTGATAATATCTTCTCAATCTACTCCTTCAGTCTCTTCTCAAATATCTAAACCGATAGAAAATCGACCTAAAACTTCTGAAAGTATTCCTAAATTAGCTTCTAGTTTGTTTAGATCTTTCGACTCTCAAGATCGAATTGCTCAAAAGAAATTTCTAAATACTGCCCCTCCACTAAATCCTGAGGATCAAGCTGATAAGCCTTTGGATGATTCCTTTAATAGTTTATTGGATAACTTGTTGGATAACTTACCTATACAAATTGGCGATCGCCCTCAAGACATTTCTAATAATCCCTTTACATCAGATAAATTATCAGATAAATTAGTTGACAGTCCGATTGAAGAACAAATAGAAGAACAAATAAATGAGAAGGTTGAGGAATTATTTACTAAAAATCCAGAAGCTGGTGTCATTGAGGAAATCCCACTATTATCTGTTGAAATATCTGCTGAAATTACAGGTAATAATCCTATAGAGAGTAAACCAACAGAAGGTGTAACTCAAATTCAAGAGTTATTGGGAATAGATTCTAATCTTACTCAAACTCCCTCACTCAATCCTAAAACTATTGCTCAAATTCAAGAGTTGCTGGGTATGGTTGGAGATATTAAGCCTGTCAAAGCATCAGTTCGGGAAGTAAAGCCAATTAGAGATTTAGAGTTGGAGTCATTAACGTCAGACAGGAATTTTTCAGTAGAAGAGCCGATTAATAAAATATCTGCGATTCAAGCGGAAGTAAATAAAGATATAAGCGCAGACGTAGATATAAGCAATGAAATTAAAGAAAAAACTAATAAAGCAATAGATAAAGAAGTAGATAAAGAAATAGATAGAGTAAATCTGGAATCTATTCCTTCGCCGTTCCAATTAGCTATTGATAATTTAGAGTCGATAATCTCTGCCTATTATGATTTCTGTAAGGTTCAAGATTGGGATATGGCTGCAGCCGTTGTTAATAGTGTCAATTTGGCATACATTAGAAAAACTGCAGATTTATCCTTAATTCTCGACCTCTTTAATCAACTTCTTCCCCCGAAGTGGCAGAATGGAGAACAAAAAATTGGCGATCGCTTAGTTCACTTACAAGTTATTTGTAATGCGGGAATGGCTGCTTTCTACCTAGATAAATTCGCCGATGCTGTAGGTTATTATGAATCAGTTTTAGCGATTTCATCCGATATCTCTACTCTCTCTAGTTGCTCTGAATTAAAATTAAAAATCAAAGCCCTAAATGGGCTAGGCACGATTTATCAAACATTAGCTCAATACCAAAGCGCGATCAAATACTTCCAACAAGCACAAGTTCTCGCCACCGAATCTGAAAATAATCAATCAAAATTGCAGGCATTAGGCAACTTAGGCAATATTTATTATGCTTTGCGCCAGTATCGGACGGCGATCGCTTATT
>CAZLKI010000042.1:0-2234 GCA_964560035.1 uncultured Synechococcus sp. | reverse complement strand
AACTTAGGCAATATTTATTATGCTTTGCGCCAGTATCGGACGGCGATCGCTTATTACCAAGAGTTTCTAAAACTATCTGATGGCAAGGATTTGGTCGAACTAGAATTTTCAGTGATTGGCAACTTGGGTAATGCTTTTTATAATTTGAAAGAATATCAAACTGGGATCGGCTATCAACAAAAATATTTAGAAGTTGCACAGACGATCGGTAATTCGGAAAAAGAGGCAGGATGCTTAGTTAGTTTGGGCTTTGCTTACTATGCTTTGGGGTTATATCAAACCGCGATTCAATATTACAATCAGGCAAAAGCGATCGCCGATAGATGCAATTACAAACGTATTCAAGTATCAGTATTTTCGGGATTAGGACTGAGCTATCAAGCTCTAAAAAATTACCCTACTGCCGTTATTTGTTTTCATAAATGTTTGGAAGTTGCCCGACAAGTGGGCGATCGCGCGGCTGAAGTTAGAGCTTTATATAATCTTCGCAAATCAAACTCCTACCAACTCATTTAAATATATTTAGATATTATAAATAGGAATTATTAGATCTAATATTGCCCATCCTCAACTTCCGAAGTAGATGATGCATCAAAAACCTCGGCTAATCTTTTTTGCTGAAAATGATTGAAAATTATCCGTCCAACTCCAGCCAAAGGAGGAGCAATTAAAGCCCCCACTACTCCTAATAATTCTGCCCCCACAATAATCGATAATAGTAATTCAAAGGGATCGAGATTTAAGTAAGGACCGACTAACCAAGGTTGTAAAATCCAAGCTTCAATTTGTTGTAATAAAAAAGAAACTGCAACAACTGCAATCACGGTAAAAGTCCCCAAACTCCATGCTGCTATAACAATTGGAATTAATCCTAATAAAGGTCCAATAAAAGGAATTAAATTAGCAACTGCAACTAATAAACCCAATGCCACAGCATATTCCACACGCAAAAATATCAATGATAAGTACGTACAAAATCCTAATAGGGTTGAGGTGCCAATTCTACCCAAAACATACGCACCTAGACAGCGATTAATCGGCGGCATGAGTTTATAAACTTCAGTTCTGACATTATCCGAAAACGGACTAAGAACTCGGCGGGCTAGATCTCGCGAATTAATTACCATATAACCCGTGATTAACATTGAGAGTAAAATAATTCCTAAGGTATTAATTAAACTAAAGGTAAAGTTAACAGTTTGATTGACAATTTCTCTACCTAAATTTTGGACTTGATCGAGAACTGTACTAGATCTGAGTAACTCTTGAATTTGTTGGGGATTAATATTAAGAAAAGAGATATTACTAACATCTATATTTGAAATTAAGCTGGGTACTCTGGTTAAAAACTGTCCTAATTCAAAAATCAACTGAGGTGCGGGAGCCATCGTTAATAAAATTATTAATAAGAAAACCAAATAAATAATTACTACCCCCAAACTGCGCTTAATTCTCCGCCGCTCCATTTGCTCTAATAAAGGCGTAATTGCTGATGCTAAAAATAAGCTAACTAACAATAACTGCACCGTTTGCTTTAATAGCCATAATAGGTAAATTCCTAGTAAAGCGATCGCTACTCGTTGTACATATTTCCAAAATATTTGCTTATCCATTAATTAATTTAGATTAATTAGTTTTGTTTAAAGCTAGGTTACAAGAATTTGAGTAATCTCTACCGTATTTTCGATAATATTTTTCGATATTATGTGAGCAAGTCTGCGGGGATTGAAGTCTATTAGGACTTACGCAGTGTAAAAAGAAAACCTATATTTAAAGGGGTTTTGGGGCACAGCCCCAATTGAGGGCTTCGCCCTCAAACTCCATCCCGATAAGTTTCTGTGAATTTGAGTGCGTAAGTCCTATCTATAAAAAATTTATAATTAACAATTCATATACAAATTTACAAAAATGAAAGGTTCTAAAATTCTAGTTTTTGCAACTAAGGGCAGCGGCTCAAATGATGAAAAACAAATACTCACCTTTTACAAAGTTTTGAATTGTATTTAGTCCCATTTGACCCAAAACGGAAGTTTCAGACAAATTTTATCCAAAATATATCAGTGCCAAAATTACAAGATTAAGGGGTTTCACCCTATCATCCCACTCCAGTATATTTCTACAGTATGAAGGGAGTAGCTATAAAGGAATAAAACCAACTTGTTGGACAATTTGCTGCCCCGTTGAGGATAGAGCTAAATCAATAAATTCCTTAGCGGCGGGACTGGTTTCTTTTT
>CAZLKI010000041.1:6940-15149 GCA_964560035.1 uncultured Synechococcus sp. | reverse complement strand
TTTAACTAATTTTATCGCCACTTAGAATAAAAATCGGATTCACAGCCGCAAATACTTGGCGGTTGCCTTTGGTCTCCAGACGATTAACCGATGATTGCACCACCTCGACATTGCGAACCTGTAACTGGGCAAAGCTCTCCGATGTGCTATAGAGTCCTTCTAAAGTTGCAGCCGTAGCAATTACTCTACCGCCTTTTGCCAAGCGCTTCCAGCAATATTCCATGATTTCTTTAAGCGATCGCCCACCTTCAATCAAAATGCGATCGGGAATGTCCGTCAGATTATCCAAACATTCGGGCGCACTACCATTGATGATTTTCACATTTTTAACGCCAAATTTCTGACAGTTTTGGTTAATCAACCCTGCTACGTCAGGATCGCGCTCGATCGCCACAATTTTACAGGTAGGGCATAGTAAACCGACTTCGACGGGAATAGTACCTGTACCCGCCCCGATATCCCAAAGAATTGACTGCGATCGCAAGCGCAGATGACTAATTAGCAACAATCTAACTTCACATTTGCTCATAGGTATACCGGGCAACCGCTCGAACATATCATCAGGGATACCCGGAGTTATAAACGACCAAATTGCCATAATTTAATCTTCTCTTAAATTTGGATCGCTTAAATTACGATTGATTAATTCAGATCCAGTCGCAGTATTATCAGTTGGATCGTTAAGTAAATTATTATCGAGTGGATCGTCAATTAAGTTGCTATCTATGACATCGCCCGTAAGTCGGTTACTAATTTGATTAGGAGTGATGACTTCAGGTAGTTGCTTGGGTGTATTTTTACGTTTGGGTTTGCTAAATGCTTGCCAGCCCGCCTTTAAACCTGCGATCGCACTCCGAGTAGTCACAGATACACTTTCTGCTTGTTTTTTTGCACCCTTGATACTTTCATTAACCTGCTTAACTGCTTCTCCAGCATTTTTGGCACTTTGATTGAGTTCGTCACTTAATTCACTGATTTCTAAACCAGTTAAGCGGATTGCTTCGAGGGTAGGAGGAAGTTCGCGGGACAGAGTATCGGCTAATTTTTGCACGCTGCGACCAGCTTTAGCCAACTCTTGAAAAGCGGGAATAGCCGTCACAAGTAAAGCGGTCAGACTAACTGCCACCAGTAAAATTGATAATCCCAACCAAAATATCGGCTCCATCATAAAGTGTCGTCATCATCTCTGACATTAGAGATTTTCATGGCATTTAGCTCTTGGCGTAATCGCTGACTGGCATCTTTACCAACCGCGATCGCCTCTTGCATCCTTTCCATTGTATTGTCGATAGTTCGTCCTGCTTGCTCTGTAAAGCGATCGGCTTGATACTGGACGTTAGAAGAGATTTCCGTAGCAATTTCACTGGCAATTTCAGGGATGGCATCTGCTGATTTACGCAATAATCTTCGAGTTTCTTTACCCGTTTTCGGTGCAAAAAGTAGACCTAAAACCGATCCAACTGCACCCCCAATTAAAAATCCACCAATAAACTTACCTGCGCCGTTTGCCATAGCGATCGCTCCTTTTAGAATTCTTCCTAGATTTACCCAAAGACTGGACTCGACTGACAATAGAAAGAACCAGTTGAACTTTTTTAATCTGAGGCAACAAATTTCTGTATTGAACTTTTGCGCCTGCCGCACCTTTTTGAGCAATTAAAATTGCAGGTGGTGAAACCGATAAGCCTTCTTGACAAGCTCTAGCATAGCCATTAACACTATTCGCTACAGAATTTAATACTAACCTCAATTGCCAAGCCTGCCAACTTGCCCAAAGCAGTCCCAAACTTAAGAGCAAATGTATAGTAACAACAATCCAAACCATAGTCATCTTAAAATATTTTTTAGTTTAATTTATTGAATAGTTTAATTTATTAAATATTCAGATGTGGATTTTGCGGAAATTAATGCAGTAGCCTATACAAGAATCATATAGATCGAAAGACAGTTTTGAATCAGTAATTTGCCGTAATCCACTTAAAAACTTAGTTAAAAATTCAGTTAATTAATTATTGTTTAGTTTGTAGTTGCCCACTCAAAACTCTTTTATTATTATCGCAAACTCGCATTAATTAGATTCTAAATAATAGTAAGTAGATAAAAACTATTAAAGTTTAGATAAAAACTATGAAAAAAAGACTGTAAATAGTAGTACTCAGAGTGTAAATACTTTTATACAGCTAATAAATGTTAAATACTATACTCTAAAGACTAAAACTGAGATAAAGTTTAGTAACTCCTAGATAAATATTTTATTAACTAGATCTAAAGCTTTATCCTTTTAGCATAATACCTTAGTTAAATAAACGTACCAATGCGTAAAGCCGACTCTTCTAAAACATTAGGTGAATGTACTAAAGCAAACCTCACATAACCCTCACCACATTTTCCAAATCCTGCTCCTGGCGATAAAGCTACTCCCGTAGTTTGAATTAGATCTAAGCAAAAACCAACCGAATCCCGCTCGTATTTTGGATTTAACTTAGCCCAAATATACATAGTTGCCTCTGGCATCGGCACATCCCACCCAATGTTATGCAGCGACTTTACCATTACATCTCGACGGTGCTTAAAAGTATTTACTACCTGTTGAATTTCAGAGTCTGGAGTCGATAAAGCGGCGATCGCCCCTCGCATAATGCCTTGATACTGATTAAAATCTACTACTGCTTTGACCTGACGTAAGGCTTTAATCAAATCTCGATTGCCCACCGCAAACCCCACTCGAAACCCGCCCATGTTGTAAGACTTGGACAAAGTAAAAAATTCAATACTGACACTACGTTCGGGATCGGCTTGGAGTACAGATGGTGCTTTGGCATTATTAAAGACCAGATCCAAATATGGAAAATCATGGACTAAAACCAAATTGTGCGCTTGGCAAAACTTTACGGCTGATTGTAAAAACTCTAGCGTGGCGATCGCGGTAGTCGGATTGTGGGGATAGCTCAAAACCATCAGCTTAGATGCCTCTAAAACTAGCTGAGGAATATCTGCAAATACTGGTAAAAATTTATTTTCAGCGAGTAATGGCATTCCATAAATCTGCCCACCTGCCAAATGAATCCCGCCATAGTGCGATGGATAACCGGGGTCTTGTAATAAGGCAAAATCGCCCTGATTTAAGATTGCCAAAGGTAAATGCGCCGTGCCTTCTTGAGAGCCAATTAAAGGTAGTATCTCAGTTTCGGGATCGACAATAACTCCCAACCGCCGTTTCACCCAGTCTCCTACCGCCACTCTAAAATCTTGGGTGCTACCAAATAAAGAATAGCCATGCGTATTTGGATCGCTAAGGGCAGAGGCGATCGCCGCTAAAATTTTAGGAGAAGTAGGCAGATCCGAAGAGCCTAAAGACAGATCGATTAAGCTGTGACCCTTAATTAAGCCTTTAGCTTTATCCATATCGGCAAAAACATTATTTGCTATACATTGGAGGCGATCGCTAAATTGCATCAAACTACTAAATAAACTATTTCTTCTCTGGTTTAGTAATTAGTCTAGCAACAACTCCGTAGATTCCCACCAAGTCCACGCCAATTACAGGTGAAAATTTAAAAGGTACGGACGTAACTACACCGTTAATAATATTTAAAGAAATAGTTAGTTAAATTATTGATTACTGGCGATATCACGAATTAAAGGAATGCGATCGCTAATATAATTACTGAGATCGTCTTCTTGATGGCTTTCTAAGCAAAATTTTTGTCTGACTTGATCGGTCAACCAATTAGTTAGCTTTTCGTCTTCTAAATGCAAGATGAGATTGGGCTGTGCTTGATAAACCAAATTCCAAAAAAGTCGCATGATTGATGGAGTCATAAAGCAGTACCTCTTCTTAAGATTTCCGTAACAATTGCCATCATTAAATTAAACCATTGATATGCTGAAGAGTCTAGATATCACATAAAACGCTACAAATAATTAGGAAATTATAAACATATGTCAACTAATGTATCGCCTAATATAGAAACCTTTACAGATCTATCCACTCTGACTGCTAGAGCTTTAGACTTAGTTTTAACAGCCTACAAACAAGCTATTTCCACTAATAATAGATTTACGTTTGTCGCCTCTGGGGGCAGTACTCCTAAATATTTGTATGAGAAATTAGCAGAACAGGATCTGGATTGGACAAAATTTCATGTGTTTTGGGGCGATGAACGCTATGTTCCAGTTGACGATCCCCAAAGTAATGAAGGTATGACCCGCAAGGCTTGGCTAGATCGTGTGGCTATCCCTCCCGAAAATATTCATCCTATGCCTACTACTGAATCCGATCCAGCGATCGCCGCCCAAAAGTATGAAGCTTCTATCAAAGAATTTTTCCAGATCCAAGATAGCGAATATCCTCACTTCGATCTAATTTTATTAGGATTAGGAGACGATGGACATACAGCATCTCTGTTTCCTAATACTGCAGCTTTGACTGTAAAGAATTGCCTGATAACAGTTGGGAAAAAAGACGATCGGCACCGTCTCACATTTACCGCTAACTCGATCAATCAAGGCAAACAAATTTTATTTTTAGTCCAAAGTGCTGGTAAGGAAACCGCCCTTAAAGCAGTAATGGCAGATGTGGAGGATGATAACCTTTATCCTGCGCGGCTAATTAATGGGGTTAATAGCACAGTAACTTGGCTAATTTGCTAAGTTAGTTTTATGATGCAAGACTCAGTTAACTCATACTACTTAAGATTAAATCGCGACTGTTCGCACTCGTATCCGTAAAAATAGAATCATCAAATATTGTTAAATCTTGAGGCTTATAGCGTTTTAGTATCATTGAAGTAATAGTCGCTGATTCTGCCTCCAAATCCTCTATGTAGCCAGATTTTGCATCTTCGGCTTCTCCATTACTAGAAAAAGGACCAAAATAATAGGTGCAAGTAGGAGGCTCTGTAATTATCTCTATCCAAACGGCAACGCCAATAGTATCAACAAAAGAGATAAATAGTTCCTTTAAGTTATCAGTCATTTCCATTACTGAAGTACCTTTCATTAGTTTTTACATCTATATTACACTAGGTATTTACTACATACTGTTCAAAGTTAACTTATTTACCCAACGCTGTCTAAATATCTCATAGAGTGCCATACCCGTAGCAACTGAGGCATTTAAACAATTAGTTTTACCTTCAAGGGGGATGGAAACCAAGACATCACAGGATCTCTGAATTGTTAAACTCAGTCCTTCACCTTCTGCCCCAACCACTAAAACTATTGCACCATCAAACGCGACTTTATGAATGGGTTGGCTAGAATCTGCCGCTGCCCCATAAATCCAAAATCCATCCGCTTTTAATTGTTCTAAGGCACGATTTAAATTGATGACTCTAGCCACAGGGAAAGTTTCTAAGGCACCAGCCGCAACTTTAGCTACAGCCGAGGTAACTCCTACAGCCCTTCTTTGCGGAATCACAATTCCCTGCGCTCCTAGAGCTTCTGCCGACCGAATAATTGCTCCTAAGTTGTGGGGATCGGTAATACTATCTGCCACAATAATTACGGGTTGCTGAGATTTTTGTTTGGCGGTAGCAATTAAGTCTTCTAGCTCTAAATATTCATATGCCGCCACCTGCGCCACAATTCCTTGGTGTTTGGCATAATTAGTTAATTGATTGAGACGGCTGATATCTACTTCATCAATTACCGCCCCGATCGCTTTGGCTGCTGTAACTAAAGGTAAAAAATCTGGGGCATAGCGAAGTTTAGGGGTAATCCAAATCCGATGAATCGATCGACCGCCTTCGGCAATTGCAGAAGAAACGGCATGACGACCGTAGATTAAATCTGGATTTTCTTCTAAATCGTAACTTCCAGAACCTTGAGGATCGTTATTACCTTGAAACCGCTCCGATTTTTGTTCTGATCTTCGGTCTAAGCTTCGATCCGATCTTTGTCCTCGATCGGATCGATCGGCTCGATCGCTGGTACTAGGCTTAGAATATCTGCGCTCAGAATTGAGATTGCGGTTTATAAGAGGCTTACTAGGCTGAGTAGTAGGTTGAATGGGCGGATCGAAGGAACGATAATCTCTATTGGAAGATTCTTCACGATCTCGTGACTTATGAAAAGATTTATCGAATGATTTTTCGGTAAACTCACTCGCAGATTTAAGTAGAGGCTTAGTGTGCTCTTTGGATGATGAATTAGGTAATGGGCGTTTTGCGCGATCCCCTTCTTCCCAATCTTCGGAAGACTTTCTTTGAGGTTTAGGGGCAGAATATCGACTAAAATTAAGTCTAGGTTTATCTTCTGCTCGACTACTTGCGCGATCGCCACCTGTTTGTCCCGAACGATCGCTAGATCTATCATTTGACCTTTCATTAGATCTGTCGTAGCGTTTAGGGCGATCCCCTCTTTCCCAATTATCAGTACGTTCGCGATTATTAGACTCTGAGTCTTGTTCTGACAAACGCCGAGGTTTGCGTATGGCTTTTTGTTTAAATTTCATGGTCTATTTGTTGAAAAATTTGATGCAGGCGATCGCGATCGGTAAGATATAAGTAGCCAATTAGAGCTTCAAAACCCGTAGCTTTTTGATAAATAACTGGATCGACATGACGAGAGGCAGAACCAGCCGCGTTACGTCCTCTTTTTACTAATTCAGATTCTGGCTCGGATAATATTGCTAGGTTAATTAATCGGTCAAGTTGTTTTGCTTGATTTTCGGCTCTAACCTTTGCCACCACAAGTTGATGATAATTATTAGCAGTCTGAGGTGGCTTGAGGTAGTACATCCTAATATGCAACTCATACACAGCATCACCAATATATGCTAATGCCGCAGTAGAAACTTCAGCTATTCGGGTGACATCTTGGGGAAAAGGAGGCAGGGACATTATTTGTCCCCTAATTAGAACCACCAACTAGATTTTCTAGGGCAACTTCGACATTTGGTTGCAACGATAGAAATTGTTCTAATCTTACTAACTTAACAGTTTGAGTAACACGAGCATTGCTAATGACTTGAAGCTTACCATTCAATCCCTGAGTCTTCTTCGCCAACTGTACCAACACGCCCAAACCCGAACTGTCGATAAAATCAATCGCTGACAGATCTAAAATTATGTTTATGGGTCCATCATCAATACATTTGCTGACAACCTTACGAAAATCAGGCTCAGAAAAAGCATCTAGTAAACCAGTGAGGCGGAATATTTGATAATTTTCCTTGACATCGCGGCTGCCTCTTAAACTCACAGTCAGGTTCAGTTGTTCGGGAATAGCGACCTCCTAAAGGTGATGAATTACCTTTGTTTGCCGATACATTGTATTGGTATTCATAGTGCTTGTCTAGCTAATATTGTAAAGATTTAATTGCATAATTTCCATTGCGCTTTGAAGGTTACAAAAGATCCTACTTATGGAGTATTGCTAAAAAAGACGAGATTAAAAGTAAAAATCAAGTTAAGAGACTAAATTATCTAAATAATATTTCAAATCTTATTTTTTTAAGTGATTTTTTAAGTGATTTATCGCTTTAGTTTGTAGATATTTTGCTCAAAGCTAGATCGAGATATTTTTGGGCATCGGCAAACTGTGGGTTTAGAGCTATAACAGCTTCAAAACAGGCGATCGCCTCATCTAGTTTGTTAATTTCGCTCAGTGCTAAGCCCAGATTATAGTAAACCTCAACAAAGCTGGGATCGATGCTCAAAGCTTCTTGAAAGCTAATAATTGCTTCTTTAAAATTTTGTTGTTGTAACAAAGTATTGCCCAGATTACAATGAGCGGAAGCAGAATCGGGCTGAATGTAGATGGCTTTTTGAAAACAAGCGATCGCCAGATCTAGTTTGCCAAAATCAATACAAGCAATCCCTAAATCGTTATATTCTCTAGCCGCAATTAAATCGTCAACATAATATTCAGCCTGAACATATACATCTATTGCCTCCGTAAATTTTTGCATCTGGATTAAAGTTTCTACCCAAGCTTTATAGGCAGAAATATAACTAGGATTGAGATTTATAGCTCTCTTGTAACAGGCGATCGCTCCCTCTAAATCTCCACGACCTTGAAGTAAGTTACCAAAGTTAAGATGCGACTCTGGGCTGTAGCTGTTAGGTGCAAGAGATAAAGCCTTGGCATATTGGGGTATGGCTAATTCCTGCCAGCCTTGGGAATCTAGCAATTTTCCTAATTCGCCGTGCGCCGCAGCCAAGTTAGGGTTTAGTTTAATGACGTGCTCGTAAATGGCGATCGC
>CAZLKI010000041.1:0-6840 GCA_964560035.1 uncultured Synechococcus sp. | reverse complement strand
TACCTAGGAGACTAGATCCGAAAAATCCCTATCTGTTTCTAGCTTCAGGGCTGCGGGCGAGTTCGCGTCTGACATCTGCTATGGATCTACCACTAGCAAGGTAACGCTTATAGGTCTCTATACCACTAGCGTCAGCATTTCTTCTAAGTACATCGTTATAAGCTTGATTGATCGCTTGTTCCGCTTCGGATGAATAGGCAATATCATTACGAACTCGATCTAAAGTCCAGCCATTATTTAATGACTGAATATAGGCTCTAGCACCGCCTATGTCAACTCTACGCCCTAAAACTTGAATGTAGATTTCATTAATAGCGCGAAGTCCGTTTGTATCATCATAGCGATTACGTCTGTTGTCTCTAAGTACTCTGTAGTTATCATCGTAGTTATTATTGTTGTAGCGTCTGTTATCGTTTCTGTTGTCGTTGTAGTAGCGTGAGTTATCATTACGGATATTAAAACTTCCATAATTAGGGCAATTAATAACATTGCGATCGCGGTAGCAGGTAATTTGCTCGGTACGTCTTTGGGCTGCGGCAGGCATGGCTGACAAAATTAAAATTGCCGAGACAGCAAGAATTGAAAATCGCATAAGTATATCTCCAAAAAAAATTGGTTGTAATGGTGATTAGAGCGGCTTTGAAGGTCGCGCAACCTATAAGTAATGAGACTAGAATTATATATATGTTGTTCCAAATGCCTATTACCAATCTCACACCAAGCCCCCTGCTAATCTTTCCACTAATCTTTCCACAGTGCCAGACCACCAATTAATCCATAGATATTCGGCACGATTTTGACATTCTCAGGCAGTTGAACTGTGACTTTTTTAGCATTACCGCCACCAATGTATAAATAATCATAATTAAATAGATGGGCGATCGCGGCTATTGCCTTATTTAGCCTCTGGTTCCATACTTTTTGTCCTACTTTGTCAAAAGCTCTTTGCCCTAAACGATCTTCATAGGTATCTCCGCCACGAAACTGATGCTGCCCCAGTTCGAGATTTGGAACTAATTTCCCGTCTATGAATAAAGCCGAACCAAAGCCCGTCCCAAGGGTAATAACTAACTCCGTTCCGATCCCAGCGATCGCTGCTAATCCCTGAACATCCGCATCATTGGCGATCCGCACGGGCTTGCCTAACCGTTCTAAAATTGCTTTACCCAAATCAAAGTTATCCCAGTCAGGATCGAGATTAATGGCACCGTGGGTAATTCCTTGACTTACAACTCCCGGAAACCCGATAGAAATGCGATCGTATTCTCCTTGAGTAATAGCTAGATTGGCGATCGCTGCCAGTACAAGTTTAGGTTTAGCTGGTTTGGGCGTTTCAACTCGAATGTTTTGGGTGTGGGGAGTACCGTTTTCTTTTAGCACCATAGACTTAATTCCACTACCGCCTACATCGATTGCTAAAGTCAATTTTTCCATGCTGGTTTTTTAGGCTAGTTTTTGAGAATATATGCAGTAAAATCTTTGGAAATAAATGAGATTTGAGGCTACCATACTTTTGCTGGCATGGTCTATATCTCCCAAGTGGTAAATAATTAATTTGGGATAGAATACTTGCTATGACTCTTTAGATTTCAGAGTTTTATAAAAATACATGACTGGTCAAGACCTACACAGACTTATTCTTGATAAATGGGGACATTCCTACGATCTGCAAATACGGCGTAGCCAAGGACGGATCTGGATTCAAGTTATGTGGCGATATTTAGAACAGCGATCGTTTCCTTTATCTGAAACCGAATATTTTGAACATCTAAATACTTTTGCCGCCCATCTAAATGAATGGGGAGCTACCGAACAAGTAAAAGATTTTATTTTAAGCACCAAGTCTCGACCAAGGCTGGGTAAAGCGGTATCTGTGCCTTTAGAGTTAAATCTTGGCGCGCGATCGCTGGAGTGGATGTTAGAAGAAATTTAATTTATTTAATATTCGGACTTATGCAGCGTAAAAAGAAAACCTATATTTAAAGTGGGTTTGGGGCACAGCCCCAATCGAGGGCTTCGCCCTCAAACTCCCTCACACTAAGTTTCTATAACTTTGAGTGCGTAAGTCCTAAATATATTTGATATTTAGAATATTCACGGCTAAATGTTGAAATCGGAGAGATTTTAGTCAATATCAAAAAAGCTTATATCAACTTAAGGACTCTTTAAGTGACTTTAAATGTTGATGTGGTAAATCTGGTTGTGAGGCTTAGAAATAGGTTGATTCTTTGAACCATTATCCAAAAAGAATTAAACTGCTGAGCCAAACTTATAAATCTACTTATCAAATTAGCTTGTTAAATTTAGAAGTAAAGTAGAGTTATGTTTAGGGCTTATAGCATTATCAGCCTGTATATGTTTTAGTATGTAATTAGTCAAGTCTAATTGGAAAAACCTAATCTAGATCGACCTAAATTAAAACTGTACGTTAAGCTGACTGCCACTTAGAAGAGTTTAGGGCATAATAATATGACTCAAAATGGATCCAGTGCATGGGATCAGCAACTTGTAAACTTGGGGCGGGTGCTACGAACTCTTCGAGAAGAGGAGAATGTGGATATTTTAATTTCCACAACTCTCGATTATATAAAAGATACTTTCGATCATCAGCTAATTTGGATCGCCCTTTACGATCGCGCTAATCATCGGTTAGTGGGCAAAGGCGGGGTCACTCCTGCGGGCGAAATTAAGTTTTTAAAAGAAAGGTTTGTGCTCGAACCTGGAGATTTACTAGATCAAGTGATAGTTTTAAAAAAAGCCATTCCGATCGCCGATCTCAGACAAGAAAAGCGCAGTGGTGAATGGCAAAAACTAGCGATTAAGTTTGATATTCAAGGCACTTTATTATTTCCCATTTACCACAAAGATGTTTCCTGCGGACTGGTTTTATTGGGTTCTAGGCTTTGGAATGTTTCTTCTAGGACTGATGAAAGAGCGCGTCTATCCGTAATATTAGGTACACTTGGATCGACCTTGTACCGCCTTCAGTCCGATTTACAGTATCAACAGGTTAAAAGACCTGACGAACCTTTACTATCTTTACTCGATAAATTGCGATCGCTTAATAGCTTGAATGAAAGACTAGAAGAAGTCGTACAAAAAACCCATAACTTTATCATGCCCTCCCGCACTCATGTCTACTGGTTTGAGCCAGAGCATCAATATTTTTGGCGGCGCACTGTAAATAAGCAAAAAAATCTAGCTTCAGGTAATCGCAATGAAAATACAGCGGGAATTACCGTCCAAGATGCGCCCGATCTATATAAAGCCTTAGCCAAAGATCAGTTAGTAGTGGTAGTAGATGCCCGCAACATGACCAAGAGTGATATCAGCACTAGAGTTATGGAGCAATTTGGGGCAGAGTCATTGGTTGCCGCACCGATTATATTTCAGTCCGAGCTTATTGGCTTCTTCTGTATTGAAAACGATGAAGCTCGTTTGTGGACGGACATCGAAAAAAATTATCTCAAAGGAGCAGCCCAGCTAATTGCCTTGACGGCACCCTTAGAAGAAATGGAGACGATGGTTCAAAGGATCGCTTCCGATCAAGTTTTAACTGCGGGTATTGCCAAAGCGATTTATACCGATTCCGATTGGCAAGAATCTCTGCAAATGGCAGCCGAACAATTATGCCAAAGACTCAACGCTGAGAGGTTTTGGGTGGTTTTACATAATAAAGATACTGGACTTTTTGAAATCTATTTTCAGCATCATCCTAAAAATCGTCGTCCCATGCCTAAATCCTTCGAGGAGCTATCTAATGTGGATTGGCACATGATGGAACAGGCAACCGAGACAATTTCCATCGAAAACTTTGAAACTGATTATAGATTTATTTCTTGGCGACCAAATCTTATGGATATGGAGGTGCGATCGCTTTTATTAAGTAGCACTGCCGTTGGTAAACCCTTAGAAAGTATTTTAGCTGTAGGTCATGAATCTGCCCGTAGTTGGTCGCGCTCCGAACGGGAAATCGTCCAAGCTGTAGCACAACAGGTCGGTCTGATCCTGCACCAAGGTTATTTGCAAAGACAAACTGACGAGCGTCAAAAATTGCACCAAGCCGTACAGTTTGGTTTGGTGACATTACAGCAAGCCGATACTTTAGAAAAGCTTCATCCTGCGGCGGCACAGCTACTAGCGCAAGTAATGCAAGCACCTCTATCGGTTTTATTAACTTGGCTACCAGGTCGGGCGGGCGGACAAATTGCCGCAAGCTTTGCCAGTCATGAAGATTTTCGCCTAAATATTACTGAGACTTTACTGCCAATTGAAACCGATCCCCTCGTGCAATGGGCAATTCAAACTGAAGGAATTTTGCCCTTATCAATTCACGATCTTTTACCGCAAACTCTTCAGTGGTTAAACGCACGGGGAATCGGACAGATTTTAGTAATTGCCCTCCGAACTACTCCCGATCATCAACCGACTGGAATGCTTTTAGTTGCCGATAAACCTGGACGTAGGTGGCTAGATCGCCAATTGCAGGCATATAGTATACTCACCAATCAATTGGCATGGTCGCGTCGACATTTGGTCATTGTCGAAACCCTACAGCACCATCGCACCGAATTAGAACACTTAAATTGGTACAAGCAAAGACGGATTGAAGATATATATCGTTCCGTGGGTAGTGGCGTACAAAGGCTTTTAGAGTTAGAGTCTCGCACCGATGGGAATGATGCCGTAGGAAACTTACGATTGCAACACTCCCTCAAGCAACTCCAAGCATCGCTGTCGCCGTTACCCCAGATCATCCGTAAAGAACAATGGCGTTTGCGCCCTAACTTTGAAACTGCTCCCTTGGCTGGTCTTTTAAAGCGATCGCTCGAACGGGTAGATGCCATTATTAAACAACGCCAAATGTGGTCGCAGGTTCATAATCAAGCCAGTGTGATGATCGCGGGTGATATTGCCAAAATCGAAATGATCATCCATGAATTATTACTTTTTGCCTGTGGTCGATCCGATGTCGGTGGCAGAGTAGATATATGGTGTCGGCAAATTGACGAGCGATCGCTAGAGGTTTCAATTACTGATAACGGTGAAATCGATCCCAATCTGTTAATGGAAATGCACGAAGGGCGATCGCTTGACATCCTCGCTCCATCAGTTTTAGATCAACCGCCCGGACTCCACTTGGCAATTTGTCAAAGCCTGATGCAAGAAGCAGGTGGAGACTTATCGATTTACAAGCTAGAAGATAATCGTATTCTTAGCCGTTTGATTTTACCTCTATCAGCAAATTAAGGCAGTAAATTAAGGTCAGTTAGTTAAGACGTTTGAGATTGTTAAATAAAAAAATAATTAGTTTGTTGAATGGTTGATTTCATAATTCAGGCTCTTAGATGCTTGTAAAGGTAAGTGGTCTAGAAATAGGTCAAAATCTTAGTTTCTTCTTCGATCTATCTGGCAACCCAAATAATGCTGCTAAGGGGCTAAATAAAAACCCAGTTATTCCAAATGTAAGTGTAGCTTTGGAAAATGGTGGACTTGCTCAAGCTTTCACTCCTGGTGTAATTCCCAGCTTTACCTCTGGTGTAAGTGGTGCTTCTAAAAACCTTAACTTTACAAATTTTGTTGCTAACTTCGTATACACTGCAGCCGCTTCTGGTGCAACGGCGTTTTTTTATTGCCAAATATTGTACTTCATAAAATAAAACTAAAGATAAGAAAGCTCTCCCATTACCTCAAGGCGATTATGTCTGCCAATTACTGTAAAAGCATCTTCCAAAGTTTCAGCTACAGTTGGACTAATCCAGCCCAATTGCCGTAACAGATGAATAGCTACAGCGTGTTTAGCTCGTTTTGCCCCATCCATAACTTTAATTGCCAGCCCTAAACCTTCCCCGACTCGACCGATACATTGCACGCCTTCTGCCCCAGATTTGCTTAGGATTTCACCCTGGGTTAAGCGCATTAATTCTGTATCAAACTGTCCAACACCTGCAACCATTTCGGGATTGCGCGTCATGGCACGGGTAATTCTTTCTAAATGTAGGTGATTATGAGAGGCAAGTTGAGCATAGAGATACGCCATTTGTCCGATTTGTAACAGATAAGTAGGCACACCACAATCATCATGCACGCTAATAAACTCGGCGGCAGGCATCCGCAAAAGCTCTGACATTGTTTGTAAGATTAACTGCTGTACGGGATGACTGGGACTCATATAAAACGATAACGGTAATTCTTGTTGCTGACAGACCGCGATCATGCCTGCGTGTTTGCCTGAACAGTTATATTGGAGAGGACTGGTACCATGTTCGGGGATTGGGCATTGCAACGCACTGGCTTCGACATTACACCGCCACAAAATATTAAATACTTGTCGAGCTTGGGCGATCGTGCCTTGATGGGAACTGCAAATAATTGCCAAGTCAACTTCAGATAAATTAAATCGCTCCTGAGTTCCTGTTGCTGACACCGCGATCGCCTGAATAGGTTTTAGGGCAGATCGGGCAAAAGTAGCTGTCTGCGAACTTCCCGCCATCGATAAAATCCGTCCCCTAGTATCTGAAACTGCGGCTTCACATTCATGCACAGACTCTAAAATTCCTTCTCTGAGTAATCTGACAATTAAGCTATTGGAGCGAGCTACTTTACTCAAATTCATAATACTGGTCTAGTTACTTGGTTCGATGTTTCTAGTACAAATCATCATAACTGATACTAGGGAGTGTTGATTAAGGATTGACTAGATCTAATAAAAGGGGACGGAGCGATCGACTAGCTGAGAATAAGCATTTATACCATTGGCAATATTTTTAACATTACTAAATCCCTGCTGCGTTAGCCATTGACACATTTGCATAGAGCGCACGCCGTGATGACACAGGA
>CAZLKI010000040.1:0-15545 GCA_964560035.1 uncultured Synechococcus sp. | reverse complement strand
GACTCTAATAAATTAGACTCAGAGAAATTAAACCCAACTATTTGATTCGATCCTTTAGCAAGTCTAGGTACCGAACTCCGAAGTGTAGATACTAAGCTTTGGGCAGTGGCATCATAGACTTGAGTAATCAACTTAGGATACAGTCCAATACCGATAATTGGTACTAACAAACAAGCAATAATAAAAACTTCACGCGGCTCGGCATCTACAAGTTCTTCATGACTGGTTAATTCTTTATTTTCCGCCCCATAGAAGATTTCACGGAGCATAGAAAGCAAATAGATTGGAGTGAGAATGACCCCAACCGCCGCTAAAATCACAGCAACGAGCTTAAAACTATTACTATACGCATCACTGGTGGCAAACCCTACAAACACCATCACCTCTGCCACAAACCCACTCATGCCAGGTAAAGCCAAGGAAGCAAGGGAGCAAGCGGTAAACATCGCAAAGATTTTCGGCATTTTTTGCCCGACTCCACCCATTTCGTCCAAAATTAAAGTGTGCGTGCGATCGTAGGTGGCTCCAACCAAAAAGAATAAGCTGGCACCAATTAAACCGTGGGAAATCATTTGTAAAATCGCGCCACTGGTACCCAAGTCGGTAAATGAGGCGATCCCAATTAACACAAAGCCCATGTGCGAAATAGAAGAATAAGCGATTTTACGTTTAAGACTGCGTTGGGCAAAGGATGTAAGGGCAGCATAGATAATATTCACAATGCCTAAAACTACCAAGACTGGGGCAAAATAAGCATGGGCATCGGGTAACATTCCAGCATTCATGCGCAGTAGAGCGTAACCACCCATTTTTAATAATATTCCTGCAAGTAACATATGGACGGGTGCAGTTGCTTCGCCGTGGGCATCAGGAAGCCAAGTATGTAAGGGGAAGATCGGGAGTTTGACTCCGTAAGCAATTAAAAATCCGCCGTATGCCAGTAGTTGAAAAGTCAGAGGATAGTCTTTTAAAGCCAGCGATCGCATATCAAAAGTTACATCGCCACCATAAAATGCCATTGCTAAAGCGGCTAGAAGAATAAAAAGCGATCCACCCGCCGTGTACAAGATAAATTTAGTAGCAGCATAAAGGCGTTTTTTACCACCCCAAATTGACAGTAGTAAATAGACGGGAATTAGCTCTAGCTCCCACATAAAGAAAAATAGCAGCATATCTTGGACGGCAAACACCCCAATCTGTCCGCCATACATTGCCAACATCAAAAAATAAAATAATCTGGGTTTGAGGGTGACGGGCCAAGATGCCAAAATTGCCAGAGTTGAAATAAAGCCAGTTAATAAAATTAAAGGCATAGACAAACCATCTGCACCTACCGTCCAGTTCAGCCCTAATTGAGGTACCCATGTATAACTCTCTACCAACTGTAGATCTGGTTTAGCAAAATCATACCCAGTACAAAAGGCATAGACAATGGCTGTAAAGTTAATTAATCCCACCACTAGGGCATACCATCGAATAGTCTTACCATCTCCCTTATCTGGAATAAAAGGGATCAGCAGTGACATCGCTATCGGAAACAAGATGACGAAGGTAAGCCAAGGGAAATTATTAAGATCGAGCATGGTTTAGTTCAATAGTTAGTTTGGCAGCTATTCGTAACTTATGATTTCGATTCTAAAATAGTTTAACCTTAATTGGCTTTGCCATATCTAAAACCTCTACAATCTTAAATCTTGCAACAGTTGTGAATGAGATCTGGATTTTTAACGGAAAAATTAATGTTTGCCAGTTTTTATTTAATTCGCTTTTAACTGTAATGTTATGTTTAATTTGTTACTGATTTGTGACTGAGGGCGATCGCCCAGACAGAAAATAACTTTAACTTCAAAACTGGCTAAACTTGGGGTTGCTTCTCTTTCATCTACTATCTTTACTGACACGTCCCATTGTTTCCCATGAGAACGATCCCTTCGATAAAAAATAAGGTAACGGCGATCTAGGTGAGAGTCGAAATTTTATGAGCAGTAATTTCATGCTGTAGAACTGCCATGATGACAGTAAAGAATAAGAAGATCGTGGTATGAACGAATCTGACGATCTCTGTTCCATTCAATAATAAGTATTCTCAAATAATTTAATGTATTTTAGAAGGTGATCGCCATAAAAATTTCTCTGTATAACTATTCTTAATCTTAATAATCCTCAAAAGAACGAGCAAAAAGGTTTAGCACCAACTCTGCTCTCCCGCAGGATTATGTAATAACTCACGAATATTGGCTTCAATGACGCGATAACCGACATTGCCATTGAGTCTTTGTCTTCCTTCATTAAAAATCAGGGTCGGGCTGACTGTGACATTATGCTCTTTGACTAATTCAACATCTTTGGCTAGTTGAGCGTAGGCTTCACCACTGTCGATCGCAGCTTTAATGTCATTGATAGGTAACTTCAAGCTTTCGGCGATTGTCAATTGCACTTCGCGATCGCTAACATTGGCAAGTTGAGTAAAAAATGCTTCGCGGAAAGCCCAAGCCGTTCTTTCTAATACTCTCTCCGACTTCGGAACTACTCCCTTCACTTCCAGTAATTGCACAGCGCGTAAAAATAGATGGGATGACATGGAAGAAGCAGGAATATCATGATTCCAAATATCAGGATGCACAGTAATATGCTCAAACTTACGTCCTATTTCTTTGACATGATTACTATAGCCAGCCAAACCTCCGCGATCGCGCCATCCATTCTCTAACTTCTCGCGAGCATTGCCAAACACAGGTACAAAGTGATAGTCAATTTCAATATTGTCGGGAAAAGCAGTCTTGAGTTCTTCTATGCGAATTTGAGTTATATAAGCCCAGACGCAAAGAATATCTGAAAAATAATAAATCCGAATTGGTTTCATAATCTTTAATTTCTTTGGTTATAAGGAAGTTTTGCCAAAAGTAGTCCTAGACCACAGGTATTGCTAATACCTGCGATCGCCTCGTAACTCGCTTAGAAGACCAATCTTAACAACTCGACCAATTGGAGGCTTGGGGCAATTCTTAGTTTTACTGGAAGCCTTCTTTCCCAAGGTCAACTAGATCGCCTCAACAATCATCTTCCCAATTTTGCAGGAAGCGATCGCTATTCCACGCATCAACAAATATACTCTCTTATATACTCACTGGGTTCTTCAAATATAGGACTACGTAAAGAATTGATGAATGTATAAAATCCTTTCTTTGGAGCATCGATCTTGTCTTTTAGGCTATATTCTTTGAAAAGTAAGGATGGAATAAAAATACCAGTTTCGACATTCTTCATGTTGTGCATTGTGCCAATACTCAAGTCATGCATTGCCTAATCCCTTACTCTTGTATATGCTAATGGCAATACTTTACCATCTTCACCTAAATTAAGGTTTTGGCTTTCTTGGACTATTAATTTGCAAGACAACAAGTCCTGCAAATAAGAGAAATAGGCTCTTCTTGGTTTAAGGTGAATTATGTAACATCTCCGATACAACCACCCAGCTTGAATAAGGCTAAAACATTTGTGGAGAGAGGCTTTTAGTAATTATCAGCTTTACTTAACCCCACATACCCAGAAGAGCCTTCCGATCTAAGGTCACCATGCGTTGATTTACCAAAGCCCCCACACAATGATTTCCGATTTCGGTATGAACTTGATAGGCAAAATCGACTGGAGTTGCCCCGCGAGGCAGACAATGAACGTCACCTTTGGGTGTAAAAACATAAATTTCGCCATCATATAAGTCTTGTTTGAGGGAATCGATGTATTCTTGATCGTCTTTAATATCTTTTTGAAACTCAACCAGTTGACTCAGCCAGCTATATTTATCGACACTATTGCCATTTGTCAGTTTCCCATCTGGCACCGAACCAAATTCTTTGTACTTCCAATGGGCAGCAATCCCATACTCGGCAACATTGTGTATTTCCCACGTCCGAATCTGAACTTCTAGGGGTTGACCGCCCGCACCAATTACGGAAGTATGAAGAGATCGATAGCCGTTTGGTTTTGATAGGGCAATGTAGTTTTTGAATCTTCCTGGTACTGGTCGAAAGCAGTCGTGGCGATCGCTAATTAATAGTATTTTGTTAATTCCTTTAGTCTTGCCGCCTACGGTTGTGGGCTTTGTATTGTTGGTGATGTTTGGTAAAAATGGGGCGATCGGGCAGATAATTTCACAGTTGAGCATCCAAATTGTCTTTACATGGTACGGAGCAGTACTAGCCGCCACTGTAATTGCCTTTCCCTTAATGTATCGAGCCTCACTAGGCGCATTTACACAAATCGATCGCTTACTACTTGATGCCGCCAGAGTTGAAGGAGCCTCGGAGTTGGAAGTATTTGGTTATGTGGCTTTCCCTTTAGCATTGCCAGGAATATTATCGGGAACGGTATTGGCATTTACGCGGGCTTTAGGCGAGTTTGGCGCAACTTTGATGGTGGCGGGCAACATTCCCGAACAAACCCAGACTATGCCAATGGCAATTTATTTCGCCGTAGAATCAGGGGACTTTACTGAAGGAGGATTTTGGGTAGTTGTAATTCTCTGCATATCTTTGTCCGCAGTTTTTGCCCTTGATTTTTGAATGCTAAATCAAATTCATACTAATTAAATTGATATACCTAGATGTTTTTGAATGCTTTTGACCATCTTATAAATTTCGGGAAGTTTTCTAAATAAAACCGCCGATTTGATAAAAGCCTTAGCCTCGATCGCAGGAGCACCTAATATCTGCAAATTTGCGCCCAAGTCTTGACCGACTCCAGCCTGTGCCCCAATTACCGTGCGATCGCCGACTTTAACATGATTGGCAATTCCTGCTTGCCCTGCCAGAATTACATTTTTCCCTAGCTTTACCCCGCCTGCCAAACCCGATTGTCCCGCCATTAGGCAATTTTCTTCTAAACGGCAACCATGCCCGATCTGGACTAAGTTATCAATTTTTGAGCCTTTACCAATGCGAGTATCACCCACTGCGCCGCGATCGATTGCCGCATTACATCCCACTTCCACATTATCTTCCAGAATAGTTCTGCCCACCTGTTGCATTTTTGCCCAAGTTCCATCGTTACTAGGTATAAATCCAAATCCTTCCGCCCCAATTACAGCCCCGCTATGAATTATGCAGTTTTTACCAATTTCGCTGCGATCGTGAATTACGCAATTAGCATGGAGAACCGTGCGATCGCCAATCAAAACATCCTCATAAATAGTGACATTGGCATAAATAATCACGCCATTACCAAGCTTAGAGCCCGATCCAATCACAACGTAGGGAGCAACATAAACCTCTTCACCGATTTCCACATCTGATTCAATTATTGCCGTAGGATGAATGCCCGATTTAAGAACTTTAGGTGGATAAAACAGAGCGATCGCCTTGGCAAATAAAAGTCTCGGCTGCGGCACTGATATATATGGAATTTTTAAGGTTTGCACTAGCTCTAAAACTTCGGCATCAGTATTTACTAGCAACGCTCCTGCTTTAGTTTCGGCTAAATGTGTAAAAAATCTACTACTTTCTAAAAAGCCTAAATCCTTGGGCTGTGCCTCTAGTAAAGTGGAAACCCCTGAAATTTCTGGATCGCCATACTCAAGGTTTAAATCTCCTTCCACCAATGCTGCAAGTAGTTCGCTAAATTTCATGAATTATATTCAAGCAAGATCTATTCTGATGTCAACTGCCTAGTAAAGCATTTACTGTGATGCTAAAACCTTTTAAAACTTGAGAAGTTAAAGTTTCTTCAGAAGCATAGACAATACGCGAACTATTGGTAACTGCAATAATCCATCTTTCCTCAGTAAATACCAGCCACACTTCTTCACAACCAGAATTTAAATATTCATGGGCTTTTCCAAACACCTCATTTGCCATATCTGTTGGAGAGACCACCTCGGCAATTAACGGAAAACTCTGCGGTAGGACGGGAATATCTCCATATTCTGCCAATAATTCAGCCGTGAGATATGCTACATCGGGTCTGTGTCCTTGCACATGAGTATTACAGGGAACTTCGGTATAGACTTCGCCGCCAATTCCAGATGCCTCAACGTAATTGCCCCAAAGTCTTCCGATCCTGCTTTGAATTCTACTGTGTAATAGTGTCATACCTGTTTTTTCTATAAGTTCGCCATCAATCCATTCAATTCCGCCAGTGGGTGGGTTGAGTGTCCATTCTTCAAGGGACATAACTTTAGAAGCCGAAAATGAACCAGAGGTTACAGTGGTGACCATATTGAACCTATTAACTTAGTAGATTAGTGGCTTAAATTATAGCGATTTAGAGAGTTTAGATGTTATGGGGATTAAATATCAAGTAGCGATCGCATTAATCAAAATTAATCGGTAAAATTACCCACTCATTAATAAAACTTATAGATTTGTGAATAAGTTGCAATGTTTCGCTTATTGAGGTTTGAATACCTTTTATACTACAGTCATTCAAGATGACATATTGGCATTTAACAAAACCATTCTGCGAATTTTATTCTCTGACGTAAATCGGAGGATTTTAAGTTCTCATGAGTGATAAATCCAACCTATGCGCTGCATTCAAGTGCCCCTTAATTAAGTTAATAAACATTTAAGTTAATAAGTAATTAAGTTAATAAGCTCTCGAATTATCAGTCGAAATTAAATTAGAAATTAGATTAGAACAGGAAAAACACATGGCGTATTCGCAGACAAAGACTCAGGCAAAGGCTGGGTATAAAGCTGGGGTTCAGGACTACCGATTAACTTACTACACTCCTGACTACACACCCAAAGATACAGATATTCTGGCTGCATTTCGCGTAACCCCGCAGCCTGGGGTACCTTTTGAAGAAGCCGCCGCCGCTGTAGCCGCCGAATCTTCGACTGGAACTTGGACAACTGTATGGACAGACCTTTTAACTGACTTGGATCGCTATAAAGGTCGTTGCTATGACATCGAACCAGTTCCCGGCGAAGACAACCAGTTTATTGCCTACATTGCCTATCCTTTGGATTTGTTTGAAGAAGGTTCTGTGACTAACCTGTTAACCTCGCTTGTCGGTAACGTCTTTGGTTTCAAAGCTTTAAAGGCATTACGTCTAGAAGATTTACGCATTCCTGTTGCCTACCTCAAAACTTTCCAAGGTCCTCCTCACGGGATTCAAGTTGAGCGCGACAAAATCAACAAATACGGTCGTCCTTTACTCGGTTGTACCATTAAGCCCAAATTAGGTTTATCCGCTAAGAACTACGGACGTGCAGTTTATGAGTGCTTACGTGGCGGTTTGGACTTTACCAAAGATGACGAAAACATCAACTCTCAGCCTTTCCAAAGATGGCGCGATCGCTTCTTATTTGTAGCTGATGCTATTGGCAAGTCCCAAGCTGAAACTGGCGAAATTAAAGGGCACTACTTAAATGTAACTGCTGGTACTGTCGAAGAAATGCTAAAGCGGGCTGAGTTTGCTAAAGAACTTAAAATGCCTATCATCATGCATGACTTCTTAACTGCTGGGTTTACCGCTAATACTACCTTGTCTCACTGGTGTCGTGATAATGGGATCTTGCTGCACATTCACCGTGCTATGCACGCCGTAATCGATCGCCAAAAAAATCATGGTATTCACTTCCGCGTTCTCGCTAAGTGCTTGCGCATGTCTGGCGGCGACCATATTCACACTGGTACTGTTGTTGGAAAATTAGAAGGTGATAAGGCAATTACTTTGGGCTTTGTCGATCTATTGCGTGAAAACTATGTAGAACAAGACAAAACTCGTGGCATCTACTTCACTCAAGACTGGGCTTCGATGCCGGGTGTAATGGCTGTTGCTTCTGGCGGCATCCATATTTGGCATATGCCTGCGCTAGTCGAAATCTTTGGTGATGATTCCGTTCTGCAATTTGGTGGTGGAACTCTAGGACATCCTTGGGGTAATGCTCCTGGGGCAACTGCTAACCGTGTCGCCCTTGAAGCTTGCGTGGAAGCTCGTAATGAAGGTCGTGACCTTATGCGTGAAGGTGGAGATATTATTCGTGAAGCTGCTAAATGGTCTCCCGAATTGGCTGTTGCCTGTGAACTTTGGAAGGAAATTAAGTTTGAATTTGAGGCTGTGGATACCGTCTAATTAACGGCAGTCAGTTATGGTGAGAGCTATCTAATTCTAAAAATTTTTTTTAATAAAGTTCTAGTTCTCACCTTTATAAATTCTTCTTGGCTTATATGGATTTAAAACAGGTTGCCAAAGATACAACTAAAGTTCTCTCTAGTTATCTGACCTATCAAGCAGTGCGGGTGGTGATATCGCAATTGAGTGAAACTAATCCGCCTTTAGCAATTTGGCTCAGTAACTTCTCTGCTACGGGCAAAATCCAAGATGGAGAAGTTTATATCCAAGAGTTAATTGAGGCAGAACAGCCCCTTGCGTTTCGGGTAATGACGGTAAGAGAACATTTGGCTCGAGAAGTTACAGAATTCTTACCTGAAATGACGATCGCCGCGATCGCTCAAGCTAATATGCAGCACCGATGTCAGTATCTAGAGAAAGTAACCCAGTTTAATCTCACTACCGAAAATTCCGATCCAGATTCCATCTAATCAACTACCCACATCAATTAAATTACTTAAATAAATCATGAAAACCCTACCTAAAGAGCGTCGTTACGAAACCCTCTCTTATCTTCCACCTTTGACCGATGCTAAGATTGCTAAACAAATCCAGTACATCTTGAGCCAAGGTTTTATCCCTGCGATCGAATTTAACGAAACTTCTGAGCCAACTGTCTATTTCTGGACATTGTGGAAGTTGCCTTTATTCGGTGCTAAATCTACTCAAGAAGTATTAAGCGAAATCCAAGCTTGCCGCTCTGAGTACTCCAACTGTTTTATCCGTGTTATTGGTTTTGATAATATTAAACAGTGCCAAACCATGAGCTTTATTGTGCACAAGCCTACTTCTAGCCGTTTCTAAGAAGTTTAAAAATTTAGTGATTTAGAGAGGTATTAATTTACTTCTCTTTTTTATTGGAAATATTTTAGTCAGAGCTAAATTTATCTTGGAAAAGTTATACTTTTTATCAAAGAATAAGTATAAAAATATGGCTACGGTTAAAACTGCGATATCTATTCAAGACTCTCTCTATTTACAGGCAGAAGATTTAGCTAATGATATGAAGATTTCTCGCAGTAAATTATTTGCTTTAGCAATTGAGGAATACCTAAAGCAACATCGAAACCAGAAACTTTTACAAAGTATTAATGAGGCTTATGACGATGGACTCGATCGCTCAGAAGAGTTAATGCTAGAGGGAATGCGTCGTCATCAGAGATATTTGCATAATGATTAGGCAAGGAGATTTATATTGGATTGACTTAAGGGAGCCTATTAGCTCTAAACCAAGTTACGATCGCCCTTATGTGGTAATTCAAAATGATATTCTAAATGGCTCTCAGATTAAAACAGCGATCGTCTGCGCTTTAACTTCTAATCTGAAGCGGGCAAAGGCTATGGGCAATGTCTTACTCGATGAGGGAGAAGCTGATTTACCAGAGAGCACAGTTGTGAATGTATCTCAGGTCTTTACTGTAGACAAAGCCGTATTAACAGAAAAAATTGGTAGGCTTTCAATGGAGAGGGTACAGCAAATCTTAGCAGGGCTTAGACTAATTACAGATTCAGACTAGGAAATTGAAGTTCCTTTGGAGGCTACTTAAAATGATTAAACGGATTCGACTGCAAAATTTTAAAAGCTTTCAAGATGCCGAACTAAATTTGGGAGAAGTTTCGGTTTTGGTCGGGACAAATGCCTCTGGGAAAAGTAATATTCGTGATGCATTTAGGTTTCTACATGGTATTTCACGGGGTTATCAAATTCCTGAAATCATTGGTGAAAAATATGCTGATGGGGTTTTGCAATGGCGAGGGATTCGAGGTGGTTTGCGGGAAATTATGTTTTATGGTTCTCAAAACTTTGCGATCGAGGTAGATATAGTTGCACCTGATCTTAATCCTCATCCATCCGCTACTTGGCAGAAAGGAGAATCTTTAAGCTTTACATATCGAATTGAGATTATTACTACTCCTGAAAATTTAATTCCTCACATCAACTTAGAATCACTTACTTGCGATCATTTAGAACATCCTATATTTCATTCTTCTTTCAGATCATTACCAATAAATGGAGGTAGGGGTTTGCAACTTATTAGTTCATATGGTTATGAACGTGAGCTTTCATATGGCGGGAAATTAAGATATATGCCAACTTTGTGGTTAGCTGCTGAAAGTGATTTTCATGAAAAAATATTAGAAATCATAGATAATCATTTTGTAGCTCGGCATCTTTCTCAAATGGCTCTATATTATTTGAGTGGAATGAGGTTTATCGATCTAAATACTGATGCGATGAGGCAACCATCTATTCCTGGACAGACGATGTTGGGCGATCGCGGAGAAAATCTCTCATCTGTTATGCAAGATATTTGCCAAGACCCAGAACGTAAAGCAATATTACTTAGTTGGTTGCAAGAACTTACGCCAATGGATGCCGAAGATTTTGAATTCCCTTCTGACTTTACAGGAAAGATTTTATTACATCTCATTGAAGAAAATGGACATAAAACATCTGCATATAGTGCTTCCGATGGCACATTACGCTTTTTGGGAATACTAGCTGCACTTCTAAGCAAAGACTCCTCAAACTTCTACTTTTTTGAAGAACCAGAAAACGGCATACATCCCACACGCTTGTATTTACTGATGCAGCTATTGGAACAAGAAGTCGCCCGTAGTCAAAAAAGCGATAGTCAGAAACAGGTTTTAATTACTACTCATGCGCCATTACTTTTACATTACCTCAGTCACGAAAATTGGGATTCTGCCTCTGTGATCTATCGCTTACCCAAACACCCAGAATCACGTATTAAGAGAATTCTCGATTTGCAAGATGCTCGGCGAATTGCTGAAGATAAGACCCTTGGGCGATTGCATGAATCAGGTTGGTTGGAAGATACTACATATTTTTTGTCTGATGAGGAAGAAAGTTGATGAATGTGTTGATTATTCCAGAAGATTTCACCCACGATCAACATATTCTCAAACCAATTATCGAAAAAATGCTCTCGGCAATAGGTAAGCCCAAAGCGAAGGTTCGAGTGTTAAGAGATCCCATTCTGGGAGGGATTGGGGAAGCTTTGAAATGGGAACGCCTTAAAGAAATAATTGATGAGCGTAAAGGCATGACAACCTTGTTCTTACTTTGCGTCGATCGCGATGGCAACAAAAATCGAAAAATCCAACTAGAGCAGATTGAGGTAAATGCTAAAGAAATATTATCAAGCGATCGCCTTTTTCTGGCTGAGAACGCATGGCAAGAACTTGAGGTTTGGTTACTAGCTGGACATAGTGATTTACCTACCACATGGAAATGGGAAGATGTCCAAAACGAGCGAGATCCTAAAGAGTTATACTTTATGCCATTTGCTACCAAAAAAGGAGTTGTGAATGAGCAAAGTCAAGGGCGAAAAAAATTGGCTGAACAAGCTGACTACAGACGCATTTCTCAATTATGTGGTGAAGTGCGATCGCTGGAAGAGAGAATAAGGCTCTGGTTACAAAACTCATCTTAAGCTTTTGTGGGTATCCAACTGTTAGAATAATTAGATTGATTCAACTTAAAGTTTCCTACATTTTTTATCTACATTTTTAATACTTATGTCCCCACGCACCGCCTCAGTTAACCGCCATACAGGAGAAACCGATGTCACTGTATCCTTAGATTTAGATGGTAAGGGGAAGGGAGCGATCTCCACTGGAATTCCATTTTTAGATCATATGTTGCAACAGATTTGTACTCACGGACTAATCGATTTAGACATTCAGGCACAAGGGGATTTACATATAGATGACCATCATACGAACGAAGATGTGGGAATTACCTTAGGACAGGCATTGGCAAAATCTCTGGGCGATCGCAAAGGGATTATTCGGTTTGGACATTTTGTTGCGCCTTTGGATGAAGCTTTAGTCCAAGTAGTATTAGATTTTTCAGGTCGTCCATATCTAGTCTATGGCTTAGAGATTCCCACCCAACGCGTTGGTACATACGATACGCAGTTAGTTCGCGAGTTTTTTCAAGCTGTCGTCAATCACGCCCAGATTACCTTACATATTCGCCAATTAGCGGGCATCAACTCTCACCATATTATTGAAGCTACTTTTAAGGCTTTTGCGCGATCGCTGCGCATGGCAGTAGAACCCGATCCTCGTCAAATGGACGCTATTCCAAGCTCTAAAGGAGTTTTATGAAAACAATTAAGTTATAAATTATAGCGATCGACCCATGGAATCCATACTCAAATAGAGTTTATAACAGTAGGAATTATTGCCTCACAACTTTGATTCACTTTGCCATGCATCATAACGATTCTCTGAGACTCCTTGCCCCAAAATGATAAACTGCACGATGTCCAATGCGAATAAACCAAGTCTGAGCATCAGGAATTTTCGTAAGGAGAAGATCTGATGCAGTTGCAATGTCTTCACCGACTTCAAAAGTTCCAGTTTCAATGTTGATCGCTACAATTTTGCCATGATTACCTATTTCAACTTGCGATCGCACCTTAGACTCATAAATCTCATTACCTCGTTGAGCGAATTCTTCTTTACTGTAGCGGGGTTGTCTTACTGTCATATGCTTTTGACCTCGTTTCAACATTATCACTACATTTTAACTTGAGCGATCGCCACATCAAATCTATACTCAAATAGGGATAACATTACTAAATTAATTGGATTAGAGGAGTTTTAAGGGCGGTAATCAAACGATCCTCATTAATTTCAATTACTAGATCCACAGTGTTCCGTAATGGCGTGATGAAAATTTCTGGGGGTAGCGATCGCCAAAAATAACGCACAAATTGCTTAACTTCTTCATTACTCATCCCTGTAATCAGCTTACGCTCAGCCTCCTGTCGCCAACCCAAACTAAAGCGATAATCTTGGGGTAGCAGTAACCATAAACTATCGAGTTTTTGCCAAAGAGGTAAATAATCCTCTAACTTAGCATTCATTTTTAAAACAAATTGCAAATCGACCTCTGGTACTTGCTGACGGATAAGTTCGGAATCGAGTGGACGAACTCCCACAAACCACCCTTCAAACAGAATAATTTTGGGCTTAATAAGGATTTTTTCGGAATCAATGCGATCGCCCGCACCCGAATACAGAGATTTATCAAACCGTGGAATCTCCCAACTTGTTTCCTCAATGGAGTTATCACTACAAAGTCGATCCAAAGTATCTAGCCCTAGCCTAATGTCATGAGTGCTCGGAACCCCGCGCCATTGGATTTCAGGATCGAGTTTTTTAATTTCTGCTCTTTCGCCGTAGGTTTTGTATAGGTCATCAAGGGAAAGATTTACACATTCATATCCCAAAGAATCAAGAATTAACTTCAAAAATTTAGTCATCGTGGTTTTACCTGTGCCTTGACCGCCCAAAATCCCTTGAATAATTGTCTTCCCTTGATATCTTTCTCCTAAATGTATTGCCAACGGAATCCACACATACCAGAGGGTTGACGGGGTTGCGAAGTGAGTAGGGATTTGCAGATTTTCTTGATACTCGATTACTTTAGGAAAAATTGATTTAAGAATTTGCGATCGCTTTTTCAATTCAACATCAACATTCTGCTTATCTATCTTCCTAAAAACTTGCTTCCTAAAAACTTGATTAGTTAAAAGGTCAGATTTTAAGATTTCACAGGCAGATTTGCTCAAATTCTCAATACTCTCAGTAACAAGATGCTCAAGGATATCTACTAAGTTGGGATTAATTTTACTTTGGTCGATCATTTGTCAAATTAGTTAAGTATTGTTAAGATAGAGGCATTAACTTTTACATAGGAAACATCATGGAAACTGAAAAAAAAGGATTTGGATTTAATACCTTTGCCGAAACTTGGAACGGTCGTCTCGCAATGATTGGCTTTGTTTCAGCATTGATCAATGAGTACGTCACTGGACATGGGATTTTATCGCAAATTGGCATTTTTTAAGACAACACTAAAATTTAATAGTTAGATTTTAGAGATTCTGGTTTAATCCTAGTTATTAGAGATAATTATTAGAGATTAAGGTTGAAAATTAATTAGATCGTGATATCGGGATTAAACCATTACCTTTCTGTTCATACCTTTCTGTTTATACAAAAATAATAAAGCCACATATCAGAACTTTTATTTAATTCATCTATCTCTGAAATTTCTAATCCCGTCTTCCACGCATAAATTTTAATATCTTTAAAGTACGGTTCTAATTGTTTTACCTGCGCTTGAGGTTGAATATAGTAAGTCTGTAAGCGAAAGTTATGGGATTCGTCTCTGAGCACAAAATAATCTGCCGATTTTAAGAGATCGCCACTAACTCCCCAATTAAATAATCTAAAAATTCCCGACATCATCAGATTTACATAGGTATTAATCGGATTTAAACTCAGCTTATTCCATGCAAATTCGGCAATGAAGGCTTGAAGATTATGACTAGAGAAGCAAAAGTAACTCCCAGTTTTTCCGACCCGATGGATTTCTTCTAAAATCTGCAGGCGATCGCGGTGAGATGCGTAATCAATGCCATTAAAGCTAAACAAAATAAAATCAAAGTAATTATCGACAAACTCACTCATATTTCTGGCATCGCCAACTTGGAGAGATATTGAAGTTACCAGAGACGATCCAAATCGCCGATCGCAAGCTGCAATCATTTCTGCTGAGTAATCTATAGCCACGTATGCTTTAACTAAAGGGGCGAAATGCTGAGTTGTACGTCCTCCGCCAATCCCAATATCTAACATTTTTAGATCTGGTAACTGCGATCGCAATAGCTCCAAAATAGTTGTTTCCGCAGGTTGGAGCAAGCTTAGTTGTTTGTAGTATCCCACGATCCTAGAATCGGTATATGCTTCATAATTTTTGTCCATAGGATTAATCAATAAATTTAAATAAATATAGGACTTACGCACTCAAATCCACAGAAATCCAGTGCAAGAGAGTTTGAGGGCTTCGCCCTCAATTGGGGCTGTGCCCCAGACCCCCTTTAAATATAGGTTTTCTTTTTATGCTGCGTAAGTCCTTAAATACATTAAATAAGAGTGTGACAATAATCTGGGAATAAGGAGAATTTTGATAAAATAATCGCGCTATGTAATTTTGCTGCCAAGTTTTTATCACCCATGTTCAAAGCCCCCATATTTTCGCGTAAGTTCTTTATTTTAGTTTTAGCGATCGCTTTAACCATTCAGCTTTTAGTTAATAGTCCAATTCATAGCACCGAGCAGGGAAAAACGATACAGCTTAACGGGCAGCCATGGTTGGGACAATGGATTAAAGCTGATTCCACAATTTACTTACAAGATGATTGGCTGAGTGCAGTTTTGGGCATTGAGATCATGGATAGCGACCGCCCCGAACAGCAAAAATTAAGATGGTTTTCGAGTCCATTTTCAGCCGCAGTTACCTACGATCGCTCTGGACAGACCGTACAAAGACGTTTTTTGGATGTTAAAGATATTTCTAAAGAATGGCGGACGGAAATTGTCGGAG
>CAZLKI010000039.1:0-15718 GCA_964560035.1 uncultured Synechococcus sp. | reverse complement strand
TCGCTGCTCTTGACCTTTTCTCTTTCCCATTCTCTAGTGCTGCACTATTTCAGCAAAATTTTCACAAGATGGCGGATTCTCAACCTGAAGTCACTGTCTAGTATACCATAGTTAAATTAAAGTCGTCCTGAAGGACGAGGTTTTAAACCCAATTTTCCGATAAGATTTTTAGGTAAGTTTTTAGATTAATTCAATTCTATTGAGCTTTTTAGTGATAACAATATGGAACGAGGAATTTTATGGCTACCACTACTAGGTGCATTTATTTGGTTAGCGTGGGCGGGTAAGAAAGAATACCAAAAAGTTCAAGCCTATGAACTCTGGGCAAAGGATTTTGAACGACACAAGTATGACATTTATGCAGTTTTGGGGCAACAAGGCGATCGCCTAACATGGGGAATCCCAACTACCACAGTGCCAGTTAATCTCAAAACTATTGACTTTGAGGAAATTCACACAATTCAATTAAAAATTGATCAAAAGTTGTATCAAGAAATTCCCCGTAATTTGACTAATAATTTAACTAGTAAACCAAAAAAAATTGCGATCGAGTTAAATTCTGATCCAAATTTGAGCATTCCATTTAGCGATTTAGAAATTAGCTATAACTGGTATAAATACCTAAGCGATCGTCTGGCTGTGTCATAATTAAATTCAGATTAAAGCGCGGAAACTCAAAGTTCTAAAAACATCTAAAAAATAAGTCTAAATTAGCTTAACTATTCTTAATTTATTGGCTTTATCCTGACAAATGCCAAGATACTTGCCTGAAAACACTTTCAATGCAACTAATAGTCTTTGAATATTAAAAATATTAGAGCCTGCTTAATATAACTTTACTTTCCTCAACCATAGTTCATAGGTATTAGGGTATACAAAATCCTGCAATCCACTACTATGTCTAATTCTTAGATGTATTTTGTCTGTAAAACTACAATTTTGCAATTTGTAATAATTAATGCTCCCTCGGCATTGTAGATTTTTTACATGGAAGAAAACGTCTATCGTAATACATAGATATTTGAATCAATTCAGTCTCGCAAAGTTATTTTCAAAATATCTTTATAAGAGTTTTTTAAGATTCATATTTCCAATTTCTAAAAGATTAAAAAAACACTAAATCACACGGAGTTAATTTAAATGTTAGACGCATTTGCCAAAGTAGTCTCTCAATCTGATGCCAAGGGTGAATTTCTATCCTCTGGTCAACTAGATGCCCTATCTGCCATGATCGCCAATGGCAATAGCCGCTTAGACACTGTAAACCGTGTTACCAGCAACGCTTCTAGTATTGTTGCTAACGCTGCTCGTAGCTTGTTTGCCGAACAGCCTCAATTAATTACTCCTGGTGGAAATGCATACACCAGCCGTCGTATGGCTGCTTGCTTACGTGACATGGAAATCATCCTTCGCTATGTTACCTACGCCATGATCGCTGGAGATTCTAGCGTCCTTGACGATCGCTGCTTAAATGGTCTACGTGAAACCTACCAAGCTCTAGGTACTCCTGGTGCTTCTGTTGCAGTTGGGATTGGCAAAATGAAAGAAGCGGCGATCGCTATTGTTAACGATCCTAATGGCATTACTCGTGGTGATTGCAGTCAACTAGTTTCCGAGCTAGCTGGTTACTTTGACCGTGCCGCTGCTGCTGTAGCTTAATTTTTACTAAATATTTTTTTGCATCTTAACTATTTTAAAACTGGAGAATTTTAACTATGAAGACCCCTATCACCGAAGCGATCGCCACCGCTGATACCCAAGGACGCTTTTTAAGCAACAGTGAAATGCAAGCTGTAAACGGTCGTTTTGATCGCGCCAAAGCCAGCATGGAAGCTGCAAGGCAATTGACTCAAAATGCTCAAAGCTTAATCGATGGAGCGGCTCAAGCTGTTTACTCCAAATTCCCTTACACCACCTCCACCCAAGGTGCTGCTTACGCTTCTGATGCTGTAGGCAAATCCAAGTGTGCTCGTGACATCGGTTACTACCTACGTATGGTTACCTACTGTCTAGTTGCTGGTGGAACTGGTCCTATGGATGAGTATCTAATCGCTGGTCTAGCTGAAATCAACCGCACTTTTGAACTATCTCCTAGCTGGTATGTTGAAGCCCTAAAAAGCATCAAATCTAGCCACGGTTTGTCTGGTCAAGCTGCCAATGAAGCTAACACCTACCTTGATTATGCGATCAACGCTCTAAGCTAATCGATCCTTGTTGCCCGCTAAAGTGGAGTGCATGTTGGCTGTAGCTTGTTGGCTATATTAAGGCTAGCGATCGCTTCTCTTGGCGGGTAATCTTTTTATTAGATAACTATTTTTTAATGCTGTTGCAGAATCATTCTCTTACTTCAGCTTTTAATTCAACACTATTAATTTTTAGGATGATTTTAAGATAATTTTAAGAATCCTAATTTTATAAAGTGTTATTCAATAAAGTCTCATTTTTAACTTCAATATAAATCTAACTAAGGTAATACTATGGCTGTCACATTAGCAGCGAGTTCACTTGGCATTAAAGCTTTTGATGAGGCGGCAGAAGTAGAACTGCGATCGCCCTGGACAGAAGATGATGTACAAGCTGTTATTCGGGCTGTATATCGTCAAGTTTTAGGCAACGATTATTTGATGCAAAGCGAACGTCTAATTAGTTCTGAGTCTTTGCTAAGACAAGGAAACATTACAGTGCGGGAATTTGTACGTTCTGTGGCAAAATCGGAACTATATAGAACTAAATTTTTCCATTCTAATCCCCAAATTCGGGCGATCGAGCTTAATTTTAAACATCTTTTAGGGCGCGCGCCTTATGATGAGTCGGAAATTGCCGAACATAACGATACTTACAGCGAAAAAGGCTATGATGCCGATATCGACTCCTACATTGATAGTGCCGAATATGTTGAGAGCTTTGGCGACAATATTGTTCCTTACTACCGAGGCTTTGCCACTCAAACTGGACAAAAAACCGTAGGCTTCAATCGGATGTTTCGGCTCTATCGGGGCTACGCCAATAGTGATACCGCCCAATTTGGTAAGAACAAAGCTCGTTTAACCCGTGAAGTAGCACAGAATGCAACCAACAGTATTATGTTCCCCACAGGTGCTACGCCATCTGCGCTCGATCCTGCTGCTAAACTCTCTGGAGTTATTACAGGTGATGTGGGACGGATGTATTTAGTTCAGGTTTCTAATGGTTCTACTTTGGGAAATCGGACTCAAGTTCGCCGCGATCGCACTTCTTTTGTAGTGGCATACGATCAACTATCCACAAAGCTCAAACAAATCAACAAATCTGGCGGAAAAGTAATCAGTATTACTGCCTCTAACTAGATTTATTAGATTAATTAACTGAGGGAGTAACGACCTTGCTCCCTTCTTACTCTCTTGAAAACATAACTTTTAATATTTTCCATAAGTTCTCTACAAACCCCATTAATAAGGAGTCATAGCATGGCTGTAACCACAGCAGCGAACCGATTAGGTATCTCTGCATTTCAAGAATCATCTCCCGTAGAATTGCGCCCAGACTATAGCCTAGACGATCTACAACTGGTAATTCGGGCTGCCTATCGCCAAATTTTAGGCAATGATTATCTAATGGCAAGTGAGCGTTTAATCCCTGCCGAATCTCTCTTAAAAGAAGGCAATATCTCGGTTCGAGAATTTGTGAGATTGATTGCCAAGTCGGAAATCTATCGCAAAAGGTTCTTCCATACCCTGCCTCAGGTGCGTTTGATTGAACTAAACTTTAAGCATCTACTGGGACGTGCTCCCTATGATGAGTCTGAAATTGCCGAGCATAATGATATCTATAGCGAAAAGGGCTACGATGCAGACATAGACTCCTATATCGATAGCATCGAGTATTCGGAAAGCTTTGGTGACAATATTGTGCCTTACTACCGAGGCTTTGCAACTATCAAGGGACAAAAAACCGTCGGCTTTAATCGCATGTTTCGCCTCTATCGGGGCTACGCCAATAGTGATACTTCCCAAATTGAAGGTAAAAATCCCCGCTTAACCACTGAACTTGGTCGTAACTCGACTACAACTATTGTTGCTCCTTCTGGTGGTTCGGATGGTTGGTCTTACAAGAACTCTTCCGATGCCGTGCCTAGCGTTCGTTTGGGTGTAGGGGCAGATGAGAAAGGTAAAGTTTATCGGATTGAAGCCACTGGAATTTACGGTCAAGGATATCCCAAAACTCGCCGTAGTGCTGCCGCATTTTTAGTTCCTTATGATAGCTTGTCAGCAAAAATTCAACAAATTCAACGACAAGGCGGTAAAATTGCCTCAATTACTTCAATTTAAGCTTAATTTAAAGGCTTAATTGCAGGATGGATAAGTAAAAAGATAAGATTTCAGGATAGTTAATTCTGTCCTTATCTTTGCATTAGTCATTACATTATTTAATTAATATCAATAAACGATAATCTAAGGGGAAACATGCACGGTCAAACATCTATCGGAGTTGCTGCTAATACAGAGGCAGGACGGAGGATTTTTCAGATTGAAGTTTCTGGACTTCGTCAAAGTGAAGAATCGAATAAAACTAAGTTTCCCATTCGCCGCAGTGGCAGCACTTTTTTTACCGTACCATACACGAAGATGAACGAAGAAATGCAACGGATCAATCGTTTGGGTGGCAAAATTGTCTCTATTTCACCTTTAGTTATTTAAGTTAAGTCGGTTATTTGAAAAGCCATACCATTTGAAAAGCCATATAAGAGGCACTAAAATGCATGAACAGCAGTCTAATGCAGCAACAAATGAACTGACGATCACCTCAGCAATTGCCAACTTGCGATCGACAGATTTAAGTCTTCGCTATTATGCTGCTTGGTGGTTGGGTAAGATGCGAATACAGGAAGCAGTAGATGATTTATTAGTCGCTATTGAAGATAAAGAAGATCGAACCGAGTTAGGCGGTTATCCCCTACGACGTAATGCATCAAGGTCTTTGGGCAAATTGGGGAATCCTAAGGCAATTCCAGCCTTGATTTCTGCTTTAAAGTGTGAAGACTTTTACGTGCGGGAGGCGGCAGCACAGGCGATCGAAGAAATAGCTACCCATGCCCAAGGCTATGTGGCTGCTCAAGTAGCGGTTTCACCTTTAGCAATGTTACTAAAATCTCAAAAGTCTGGTTCAGAAGCTTATAGCAACTTAGATCAGCCCTATGAAGCAATTTTAGAAGTTTTAGGTAGATTAAAAGCTCACTCGGTGAGATCCTTAATCGAACCATTTCTAAACCATAGCGTAGTCAGGATTCGTTTAGGCGCAACCCGTTCTATGTATGGCTTAACAGGTGAAGATCGATATGGCAATCTATTGATCGAGGCACTATCTAATCCCGACATTAATATTCGCCGTGTAGCTTTGACCGATCTAGGTGAAATCGGCTATCTGCCTGCTACCGAAGCGATCGCCCGCGCTCAAACAGAAAATAGCTTTAAATTACTTGCCCTCAAACGGATTCTTGATGCCCATTTACCAAATGTCAATCACGATCCCGAACTTTTAGAAAACCTACAGCAGGTCATGCTGTTAATGGACGACCTCCTGTAGAAACCTGTAAAAGTTTTATATGTAGAAATTTTGTAGTAGAAATTTTGCAGTAGAAATTTTGTATAAGATCAGCCCTAGAAATCAATTTAGCAACTAAGACTATGAATAATATTGAGTTATTGATTCAAGAAATAGATAAAGCATATACTCCAGCCCAGCTAATCCAAGCAGTTCATACTCTCGCTGATACCCGAAACGAACTAGCTATTCCAACTTTAATCTCGGTTTTAGGCTATAACAATCCCACCGCCGCGATCGCTGCCATGCATGGATTAGTAGCAATTGGACGCAGTTGTGTAAATAGTTTAATGCTATTGATGGATGACTATAACTATGGGGCAAGGGCATATACAGTCAGGGCATTAGCGATGATTGGCGATCCGAGATCTTTACCTATTCTTTTGAATTGTGCCGAAACTGACTTTTCTCCTAGTGTCCGCCGTGCGGCAATTAAAGGTTTAGGTAAAATTCATTGGGAATGGGCGGAAATGATAGATTTTTCTGGAATTTTAGCCACATTACAATCTATGCTAAAAGACCGAGATTGGTCGATTCGCTATGCTGCCATTGTTGCTTTGGATACCCTTGGTAAATTAAGTCATAACGTCTCTTTTAGGGCGATCGCTCTACTCGAAGCCAGTAAAAATCAAGAGTCTGACCTAGCCGTAAAGTCTCGGATGGAAATGGCTTTATCCCAAGATCGCAGTCGTGTTAGCTGTCTTTAGTTTTCATATTCAGTTTTGGTTTAAAGTTTTTAGAATAGTTTTTTAGATAGGATTATTTATTAATATGCTTCCTTTAATTCCTTTTACCCCCACCACTCAAAATCACCGCGTGAATGGCTATGATGTCTTGGATGAAGACGATCCAGTTATTTATCGCCTCAGTGATGTCACCGATCTTGAAGGCTTGAATGCTCTAATTTGGGCAGCGTATCGCCAAGTTTTTAGCGAACATTTAATTATTGCCAGTAATCGCCAAACATTTTTAGAATCCCAACTTAAAAACCGTCAAATCTCCGTAAAAGATTTCATGCGCGGCTTGGGCAAATCGGAAACCTACTATCGTCTCATTGCCGAAACCAACTCTAACTATCGCCTTGTCGATTTAAGCTTTACTCGCTTTTTGGGACGGGCTTCCTACAGTAAAGACGAACAAATTGCCAACTCTATAATTATTGCCACTAAGGGCTTGGAAGGATTTATCGATAGCGTTGTCGATAGTGCCGAATACTTGGATAATTTTGGTGAAGATATCGTGCCATATCAAAGACGGAGAATGGGCGATCGCCCCTATAACCTAGTTAATCCTAGATACAGCGACTACCAACGAGCAAAAGAAGCGGCGCTTGTTACTTCGGGTAGTCTAACTGCTAATCAGATTAACTATGGCGTGGTTAGTCGCGAACGGATTCGCAGTGGAATTCCTTCCATGTTTATGAATATGGTTAGAGAAATCAGCCCCGCTCAAACTAATTATCAATACGCCAGTTCTGGTGGGGTAAGTACGAGCAAAATTAATATTCCCGATATGACCGTTGAAACTAAAGCAATAACTGTAAAACGTCGTGAAAGCCCAACTCCTTACAGCTATCTACCTAAATAATTTATTCTTAAATCTTAATAATTAAATCTAATCAAACTTCAAAACATAATTTGAAAACTAACCAGTATGGCAATTCCTTTACTCGCAATTAAACCTTCTTCCCAGAACCATCGCGTCTCTGGTTACGAAGTTCCTAACGAAGATACTCCCGTAATCTATCGCTCTGAAGATTTAACCGATTTAAGCTCGATTCAAGCTTTGATTTGGGCGGCTTATCGGCAAATTTTTAGCGAACACGTAATTCTCGAAAGTAATCGTCAGACTTTCTTAGAATCTCAATTTAAAAATCAGCAAATTTTGGTACGGGACTTTATTCGCGGTTTAGGGAAATCTGAAACCTTTTATCGGCTGGTAGTCGAGCCAAATTCTAATTATCGGATTGTGGATATTTGTCTTAAAAGATTTTTGGGACGCACTCCCTATAACGAAGGTGAAAAGATTGCTTGGTCGATCGCGATCGCGAATACAGGCATTGGTGGATTTGTTGATGCTCTACTTGATAGCGAAGAATATTTACAAAATTTCGGCGAAAACACCGTTCCTTACCAACGCCGTCGCAGGTCAGAACGTCCCTTTAATCTAGTTACACCTCGCTATGGCGATGACTGGAGACTAAAACAAGAAAGAGATTATCCCAAACAAGGTGATATTCGCAACTTTATTGAGTTAGCACGCCAACTGACGATTAAGCAGGTTCCGATTAAAGCGATCGGCACCGCCAATATCATCATTCCCGACATGACTCGTAAATCTACTGACCCTGTGCCAGCTTCGATGCGGAGTTCGTTTAGGTTTCCTGTTAAGTAAAAAAATTCAGCTTAACTCAAAAATTTAACTATTCTAATTATCCTTTGGAGAAATATTAATGTCACCTTTACCCTTAATGACCGTCGTTCCTTCTTCGCAGAATCAGCGCGTAATCAGTTTTGGCTTTGCCGATGAAGATGAAGATTCCCCATTTATCTATCGCACGGAAAATGTATCGGATGTTTCCGATTTAGAAGATATTATCTGGGCTGCCTATCGTCAAGTTTTTAGCGAACACGTTATCCTCGAAAGCAACCGCCAGACTTTCTTAGAATCTCAACTTAAAAGTGGCATGATCTCGGTGCGGGACTTTATCCGTGGTTTGGGCAAATCTGATACTTATTATCGGCTTGTAGTCGAGCCAAACTCTAACTATCGTGTTGTCGAACTCAGTCTAAAGCGTATGCTCGGGCGATCGCCTTACAACAAAATGGAAGAGATTACTTGGTCGATTGTCATTGCTCAGCAAGGCATGGGGGCATTTATTGATGCTTTAGTTGATGGCGATGAGTACGAACAGGCATTTGGCGAAAATACTTTACCCTACCAACGCAAACGCATGCAGGAACGTCCATTCAACCTAGTTACTCCGCGTTATGGTGCCGATTACCGTGAAAGTGCGGGTATTACTAAGAACGACTGGCAATTTACTTTACAAAAATACTTTACTGCCAAAGCCAAAACCCGTCGCTTACCCGAAGGCGATCCCGGTAGATATAAGGAAATGGCTCAAGCGATCGCTCCCAAGACCAACTATGCTCAAAATCTCCGGGCTTCGGATATTCCTAACTATATGGCTGCCGTTCCCTATCGTGGAAAACGCTAATTGATTGCGACTAAAACTTAATTAGAGTAGGAAGAGTAGGAGTAAAATTCTGCTCTTATTTATTGACACCATTTCCCCGCGACCCGAACCACTTCACATTATTTTTTGAAGCATAACCCCTCGGTATCAATCTTTTCCACCGCGCACCTCCAGATTTTGGAGCTATGACCGTACCGCCATTATCGGAGGTTTTAGGATCTTTTAAGTCGGCGTAAAATGTGCCACCTCCACCATCTCCACTGGCATAGTATCCTGCAATATCGATCTGTTGGGGATTAGTAGCTGCGGCTCGGTTTCGTAATTGGGCGATCGTCTCTAATTTGGGATTAATTGCTACTTAAATTAGAGGACATCCTGCAAATCCCATAAATCCATAGGAAGCTAATCCTCAAAACCTTACGTCTTCTCATCAATACCTCTGTTAATTTTGGATTAATTTTGATTCAGCTTAAACCCTGCGATCGCTCTTATGAAAAATGGCTAAAAAACGGCTAAAACATCTGCTAAAAGATCTGCCAATGGAATCTTAGAAAAATATCAGATTTGCCACATACTACGCTAATAATAAAAGCTTTAGCGATCGCTTAACTCTTGAGAGTTAATTTTCGGAAATTGCTGCTATTAGTTAGTTACTCACCTTACGCGGAAGAGTTTAAGACCCTCACCCTAGCCCTCTCCCAAAACGGGAGAGGGAACAAGAAAAACCTGTATTACTCCCCTTCTCTCTACTTGGGAGAAGGGGATGAGGGACAGTTGACTTTTGCGTAACATCAGTTAGTTATTGAAACTTTAATTAAAATGACAAGCCTAAAATGACAAATCTCAACCTTTTTGTGGCGGCAGGGATAGCGATAATTGCTCAAGCTTCACCCCCTAATTCATTAAACCAGAACTCATTCATTCCATCTCAGTTTCAAGCTATTCCGCTATCTCAATTTCAAGCGCACGATACCAGTGTAATTAGTGTGAGCTTTAGTCCTGATGGCAAAAATCTTTTAACCTCTAGTTCTAATGGTTCGACTAAGATTTGGAAACGCACGGGCGAGCAAATAGTGGAGCTAAAGCGGGATGACAGTATTATCTGGAGCAGTAAATTTAGCCCTGATGGTAAGCAAGTTTTAACAGGTGCTCAAGATAAAATCGCGAGGCTGTGGAGTAATGATGGCAAATTAATTACCGAGTTTAGAGGTCATAAGGATTGGGTTAATTCTGTAAGTTTTAGCCCCGATGCCAATCAAGTTTTAACCGCTTCTTCGGATAGCACTGCCAAGCTGTGGGATCGTCAAGGCAGAATGATTAAAGATTTTACAGGACATAAAGGCATAGTTTGGTCAGCAGCTTTTAGCCCTGATGGGAAGTTGGTTGCGACTGGTTCTAGCGATCGCACCGTGCGGTTATGGGGGCTAAATGGTAAATTAATTCGAGAATTTAAAGGACATAAAGATTGGATACGTGCAGTTACTTTTAGCCCTGACGGGAAGTTGATTGCCACAGCCTCCTCGGACGGGACAGCCAGATTATGGGATTTAAACGGTAGAGCGATCGCCGAGATGAAAGGACATACAAATATCGTCAGAAATGTGGCTTTTAGTCCCGATGGTAAATATTTAGCTACCACCTCCCAAGATCGAACCGCGCGGATTTGGAATTTACAAGGACGGGAATTAGCAAAATTATCAGGACATAAAGACTGGGCGATCGGTTTAAGTTTTAGCCCCGATGGTAAGTCTCTAGCAACCTCATCCGCCGATTTTACTGTAAAAATTTGGTCTTTAAATAACTAAATTCTCACTTAAAAATCATTCACCATCACCTAAAAATCGTGTGGAATATAATCTTTTAGGAGAACAATTTAAGAACGACATTAAGTCTTTCTATACCCAAAAACCTTTAGTGCTTGATTTTTTTGGCAAGTCCCACACTGAAACCTGCCCTTGCTCGGTTCCCGCAGCCAACTTATGCCCTTGGGGATGCCACTTAAGGCAAGTTACTTCAGCGTTTGCATTTAATGTTTGAATATTCTTGCCTCCTTTGGAAAGTAGAATCTTCCCATTTACATCTGCGCTTGCCAAAATCTTGGTTTGAGGCTTAAACTCTAAGGCATTCACCTTACCTAAGTGTTGATTAAATATTTCTGCTTCCCATCCATTATTTGGATTTATATGAGGCTGCCAAACTGAGATTTCTGTACCACTAGCAACCGCAAAAGTATCACCACTATCTGCCCAAGAGATCGCTTTGATTTTGCTCGGAAATCCACTTAATTGAAATGGTGATAGTTCAAAAAGAGAATTAGTATCACCTGCTTGCGAATTTAAATCAGTGTAATTCAGAAAAATCACTGTCTCATCTGTCGTAGCAACGATCAAACAATCACCCAAAGCATTCCAAGCGATCGCACTGATAGCTGTCGGAACTGGCAAAATATAGGGATCGTTATCCCAATCCGTAGCATTCCAAATCTTTACACCCTGATAACCGCCTACCGCCAGCAAATTACCATCAGGATGCCAAGCTAAAGCCTGAACCGAAGAATTCTCAAAATCTACCGTAGTTACAATATCTCGATCTACACTCCAAACCTGAACGAACTTTCCTAAATTAAAGGCAAAATTTGCTGATTCTTTCGCTGATTGTAATGAAATTCCGTTTGAGATTTTTTGTGGAGGCTGCCAAGCTAAGCGATCGATCCAAGCACTACCTCGATCCAGACTCATTGTTGGCAGTTTTGCAGAACGATCTGTAAGATTTTCTATATTCTCTTTTAAATTCCACAAATTAATCTTGCCCTCTTGCCCCGCCGCCGCTAACCAATTACTTGAGAATTCTAGAGCATCTACAGACTGATTACTTTCTAGGTGCAATATCCGCAGATCTTTAGAATTAGAACCTACCTGTACTTCACCACTTGCCGAAGCTATAGCTAAAAGATCGGATTCATTAGCAGATTTATTAGACCTTTCATTAGACCATGCGATCGCTGTTATATAGTCATTCAAACTAACAGTCCAAGATGGTTTGGGCGATAGGATACGGTTTTTAGGAAAATCTAGCATTATTTCTAGTTTTATTTAAGAGTAGGTATTAGTCGTTTTGAATAAGAGGATTTTAGCGCAAAGAATGAATTTGACTGAGGATAGAAGAGTCTTTAATTTTGTCATCATCAGCTAAAAGGAAGGCTTTACTTAAAATAATAGAGAGAGTGTTATCGCCTTCAAAGGGCAAAAATAAGTTATCCGTTCTGGAAGACTTTTCCCACCCAGCTACAATACAAAGATACTGATTATTCGGTTCCATCAAAATATTGCCACTACCAAAGTGAATTTAGTTAACTCCTTTCTAAATTAAATTGAACAGCTAAGTTGAACAAGTTGTCAATCTCTTGATTTACCAGATCTAAACCAATTTCATCTAAATATAGGTTAATGGGCATGGGAGTCATATTTGTAAACCGACTTATCTCTGTCCAGTAAGTAATCGTTTTTATAGCCTGAAAATCTGAATCACAGTTCAAATGCATTCTACCTAAAGTATTTTTTTGATTTGAGCGTAGAAGGCTCTTAGGAACTGGCAGCCATAGATAGCAATGTAAATTGTTAATCTCTTCTGTTTTGGTAGATGAAATGAATTTTAACTGACAGCAAGGCTTGGTTTTTCCACGACCATAAAATATACTTTTACCATCCTTTAGCTCTTTGATCCTCTGATTACTACCTAACAATTTTTCTCTAAGTCTTAAAATCTGTTTTTTGGTTGCAGGAGAAAGTTTGTCTAAAAAATTTATCAATACTCTTGGCGGTAAATCAACTTGATATGCTGGGAGAGATGTCTCTCTATCTTCAATAAAAGGAATTGGGATTTCTACCGTAACTTCTTTACGACCTTCGAGGTAAAAATGTAAATAAAAATCATTTATTTGATTAATAACTGAGAATCGAATGAACTCAAATTGCAAGAGATTGTAACGGCGATCAATAAAATTATGTTTATGGAAATCTGGTGCGATCGCAATAAGTCGAATAGGAAGGGAATAGTCTATTACATCTTTAAATGGTTTTTCTGTCTTAAGACCGTGATAGTAACGAGTTAATTGATGGATAATATATCGATCTTCACAATTTTTTAGCTCTAATACAACGAGTTGGTTATTTTTCGTTCTAGCCAGAATATCGCAATATTCACCTGTAATACAAAGTTGGCGTTTAAGCGGGATTAAATCTAAAGTATTTTCTAGGGAATCCCAAATAAAATCCTCTAGTAGATGTTCTTCAATAAACATCCAACCTTTCTCAGATTTTCTCAGCACAATCCTTAATCCTTTCCTACACTTTCATCTTCAAGAAGTTCCATTCCTGTTGCTATTGGATCGAAGTCCTCACTAAATTTAGTTTTGTTGTTATAAAAAGAATAACGAATATCACCATTAAATTTTAACCAACGTAAGTCAGCATCCGAAAAATCCGATTTCTGAGATATAAGATTTTCAACATTGGCTTTATGAAAATTGCAACCAGAAAAGTTAGCTCCATTAGATTGAAAATATGTAAAAGTGGCTTGATGGAAATTGCTGTTAGAAAAGTCTAATGCAGGAGCTATAAAGTCAGATAGTCTTGCTTTATAAAAATTACTCTCACAGAACTTAGAATGTGAAAAATTCCCACTTATAGAGGAAGATCGAAAATCAGCTTTAGTGAAGTTTGATGCTGTAAAATCAGCACTATAACAGTTAGTATTTTGTAAAACTGATTGGATAAAATCAGACCCTCGACAAGATGAATGAGTTAAATCTGTATTTTTTAAAGATGAATTACTGAAGTTACATTGGTCGAGCTTGCAATAAGATAAACGGACTCCTTGCATATCGCAATTACTAAAATCCGATCCAGTTAAATCAACTTTTAGGGACTGTGACTTAAAAAGATCGATACCTGCCAAATTAGATCCCTTAAGAATAATCTCACGCAAGTCGAGATACTTAACCTCTTTATCATCAATGAGCTTGAGCGTTACCCCTCGTAGGTCGGAGCCAGAAAAATTACGCTGTCCCTGAGCATAGAGTCTAAGTAGAGCTTCAATTGTCCTAACAGGTTGGGCAGGTTGCTGTTCTAAAATTACTGGACTAGGATCAAGTTCTTCTATCATAGATTATAGTTTAGGGCTTATCTTCGTTTATTGAACCATATTTCCAATAAAAAATAAGAATTGCTTCCATTTGCTTACTTTTACTAAGTGAAGATGAGTATAAAGTATTTTTGACATATGGCTACTCTACATTCAGTTACCTATTTCTATTTGTCTTCTCACCTGCGATCGCCTCATCACAGATAGTATAGGTTTCTGAAATCAAATTTTAATTTATTAAATCTGAGTGAAAGCGATCGCGTTCAAAGCAGTAATATTATTTATCAATTGAGTATTCTACCAGTTAATCAAATCACATTATACAAGGCGTAAAGGAAATACCGATTAGAAGAGCAACTGATACAACAGCTTTAGATTTCCAAATTTTCTTAAGATGAATGCCAAAATCGAGAAATACTAACTCGCTTTTTATCTTCTTCTACTAACTCGCGGGATTCCTCATCCGTCTTACTGTGGGGAGGGATAGCGATGGATGTTGTAGCGGCAGCGGAAACAGCCAAATTACTTATCGACTCACACATAATTTGTTACTCCTTTGTAATAGTTGAACTTTGTTTACTTTGTACTGCCCAAGCCTTTTCCAATTGAGGTCGTACACGCCTAGAACCTTAGTATTTTCACTAAATCCACCAATCCAACCAATTACGGTTGAGCCAGATTTCTCAGCCTTGACTAAATCTCCAGATCTAAAACTAAACGGGGTAACAGTGCCACCTTTACGCTTGCGATTATTTGAGAACTTTGGCTTGGGATTCTCGAAGTGCAACTGACGGCGGTATAGATTGGGCTTGGCAATTACTCTGAAAACCGATTCAGTTACATTGACCTGACCTATCCACTCAGCGCCATCTTCACCAGATTTATGATATTTTTTGTAATCCATAAAGTGACTAGCCGCTACAGCAACCGCGTCATTAGCATGGGTTTCAGGCTCTTGAGCAGATTTATCGGTTTTGTTCTTTTCTAAGCCTAGATGTTGTCGCAGATTAGAAGTCTGCCAGCCTTGAATTGTTTCTATAGGTGCAAGTTCACGCAACCAAGTTAGTACCACCTTCTGCCCTACCATTGCAGGGGAAAAGCTTTTCCCTTTGCCATTCTCAGTCCGAGCCTTGATCTGTTCATAGCGGATATGCGAAATCGGAAATAGTCTGAATAGCTCCTTAGCTACTCGTAGTTCCATTAGCTTGTTGGCTTTGATCGATGGTGGAAGTTTACACTGGCGGCGGTTGTTGAATCTTTTCTGTCTGTGCGCCCTGAGTTTGAATGCAACCTTTCGATTGATTCTCCTACCACGCCTAGCTCTTCTAAGGATTCTGCGTGATTCCATCTTTTTAGCAACTGCTTTTCTGGGCAAAACTAAATGCCCTTTGAACAATGTTGCTCTGGAAGACTGAACACCTGCCCCTGTAAACATTGAGCCTGGATCTATGCCCAAAACCATATCTTGGATTGTTGTACCAGATGGTTCGGCTACAAGCTGGATTGAGAATAGATTTAGGTCGTTGTGAACAATTTTGGCTTTACCTTCTTTGAGCCAACGCCTAGCTCGACTAGCCTTGGTTGGCATAGCTGGGGAACCATCGGGATTTAGAACTGATACTCGTAACATTTTGGATATAATCCTTATTTCTAAGTTGGAAGCCCCTTAGACCACGTTCTAATAGATGTCTTGCCTTTACGCAACACCGACAACCAGTAGGTTTGGAGTGAATCCGAGTTAGGGGAACGCTCGGAGGTCTGTACTATTTAGAACGCTCAGTGGTCTAGTCGTTTGTT
>CAZLKI010000038.1:0-15726 GCA_964560035.1 uncultured Synechococcus sp. | reverse complement strand
GGATAAGAATTGGATTCAGTCAAAGTAGAACGATGAAACTCGTGTCCCCAAACGCGATCGCCTGATTTAACCAAACAACTATCCTGTAAAGCCAAAGCCTGTCTATATCCCAAAGTTAGCTTTTTACCCATAACTGCCGTAGTCGGAAAAATTCCTACCATCTCGTACAGGTTTTGCTCGAAATTTTCAAGGCGATCGCACAGATACATCAAACCTCCACACTCAGCAACAGTCGGCATTCCTGCTTGAATTACAGCTTTGATCGAGTCCTTCATTGATTGATTTTCGGCTAACTCGGCGGCGAATACTTCGGGAAATCCACCCCCAAAATACAGTCCTTGAATATCTTTAGGCAGCATTCCATCTTTAATCGGACTCCAAGGGATTAATTCGGCTCCCATCGATCTAAGTAAATCTAAATTATCGGCATAGTAAAAGTTAAAAGCTGAATCTTGGGCGATCGCAATTCTCACTTTATCCATCTTTTCTACAGGATTTAGCACAGAATAATTTTCTGTTTTTTGAGAAGTTTCGATCATTGGCAATAACTTCTCCCAATCAAAGCAGGTTTTTCCCAAGTGGGCAAAGCGTTCTAGCAATACCTGAAAATTATCTAATTCCCCTGTGGGTACTAATCCTAAATGGCGATCGGGGATGGTGATGTCATCTTGGCGGCGCAGCACTCCTAAAATTGGTAGGTCTAGAGGCTCTAGTGCCTGAGTTAATAATTCTAAATGGCGATCGCTGGCAACCCGATTCAAAACTAACCCAGCGATTTCTATGCGAGGATCGAAAGTTTTATAACCGTGGGCGATCGCCGCTATGGATCGAGAAGTGCTGGCACAATTCAAAACCAACACCACTGGTACTTTTAGCAATCTGGCAATATGGGCGGTACTCGCAGTATCATCATGCCCAGAGGCACCATCAAATAACCCCATTACCCCTTCAATTAGGGCATATTTAGCAGTCTGAGCGTGTTTAGCAAAGCATCCTTGCACATATTCTTCAGAGGTTAAAACTGGATCGAGATTGCGACAGGCACGCCCTGTAATGCGGCTATGAAACATGGGATCGATGTAATCGGGTCCGACTTTAAAAGATTGCACAATCTTATTCTGCGATCGCATTGCTGCCAACAACGCCAAAGTTACTGTGGTCTTACCAACGCCACTACGTTCACCCGCAATAATTACAGACATAAATTTAGAGCTAGATTCTGGGTATTCTTCTGAGCATTCAGTAGGACGGGGTAAAGCATAGGTTAAAATATGATAATAACCGATAAGTAAATACTCACTATGACCAATACAACTTCAAATCACAGCGATCGCATTGTCCCCACCGATTTGCGAGCTGAGATGTCAAGTTCATACCTTGAGTATGCCATGAGCGTAATTGTGGGTCGGGCTTTACCAGATGCCAGAGACGGCTTAAAACCAGTCCACCGCAGAATTTTATTCGCCATGCACGAGTTGGGATTAGTTCCAGAGCGTCCGTTTCGTAAATGCGCCCGTGTAGTTGGCGACGTAATTGGTAAGTATCATCCCCACGGTGACTCTTCTGTCTATGAAGCCCTGGTCAGAATGGCTCAAGATTTTTCCATGCGCGATCGCCTTGTAGACGGTCATGGTAACTTTGGCAGTGTGGATAACGATCCTGCGGCGGCAATGCGATATACCGAATGCCGTCTAACTCGGATCGCTCAAACTGGCTTAATTCAAGATATAGAAGCTGAAACTGTTAACTTTGGTGATAACTATGACGGCTCCCAACAAGAACCCCTAGTCTTACCCGCAAGGGTTCCCCAGCTTTTATTAAATGGCTCTTCGGGCATTGCTGTAGGGATGGCGACTAATATTCCCGCTCATAATTTGGGCGAATTAGTCGATGGTTTAGTGGCATTGATTGCCAATCCCGATCTGACGGATATAGATTTAATGCAATATATTCCCGGTCCCGATTTTCCCACAGGCGCGTTAATTATTGGCAGAGAAGGAATTAGAGAAAACTACTGCACGGGGCGCGGATCGATTACTATGCGGTCAGTGGCAGATTTTGAGGTAATTTCTAATCCCGGTCGCCAAGATCGCGAGGCAATTATTATCACCGAAATGCCCTATCAGACCAATAAAGCAGCTTTGATTGAGAAGATTGCCGAATTAGTAAACGATAAACGCCTTGATGGAATTTCTGATGTCAGAGACGAAAGCGATCGCAATGGGATGAGATTAGTAATTGAGCTAAAACGCGATGCCTATCCCAAAGTGGTTTTGAATAATCTCTTTAAGATTACGCCGTTGCAATCTAATTTTGGCTGTAATATGCTGGCGATCGTGGATGGTGCGCCCCAAGTTCTCACGCTTAAATCTGCACTGCAAATATTCCTTGACTTCCGTTCTGAAGTTATCACCCGCCGTACTCAGTTTCAGCTACGCAAGGCACAGGAACGCGATCATTTATTACAAGGTTTATTGACCGCCTTGGCAAATCTCGACTCTATCATTGCCCTAATTAGAGGAGCCGATGATAGTGCTTCAGCCCGATTGGGACTGGTGGAAAACTATGGTTTATCGGAAACTCAGGCAGATGGAATTTTGCAAATGCAACTCCGCCGCTTAACCGCATTAGAGGCAGATAAGATTCAAAGAGAACATGACGATCTGGTCGTTCAAATCGCGGACTTAAATAATATTTTGGGCGATCGCCAACGAGTATTAGATATTACCCGCACCGAACTATTAGCCATCAAAGCTGAATTTGCCACTCCCCGCCGTACCGTAATCCTAGATGGAGAAGGAGATATAAATACTGCCGATTTAATTGCCAACCGTGAAACCATCGTCCTAGTGACCGAGCAAGGCTACATCAAACGGATGCCAGTAGATACTTTTGTGGCTCAAAGTCGGGCTACTAGGGGCAAATCTAGTGCCAATATGAAAGATGATGATGCCATCGATCACTTCTTTGCTTGTCGCAGTCATGATAGCGTTCTATTTTTTAGCGATCGCGGTAAAGTATACAGTCTTAAAGGTTATGAGATTCCTGAATCTAGTCGGACTGCCAGAGGTGGGGCGATCGTGCAAATGTTACCAATTTCTAGCGAAGAGAAAATTACTTCGGTTTTAGCAATTAGTGAATTTACCGATAACGAATTTCTGGTAATGCTGACTGAAGGAGGTTATATCAAAAAAACCAAGCTTTCTGCTTTCGCGAATATTCGGAGTAACGGACTAATTGCGATCTTCCTCGAAGAGAACGACCAATTACGTTGGGTGCGCCGTGCCAAAGTTGATAACACGATTATCATTGGTTCTAAAAACGGGATGGCAATTAGGTTTCGCACTGACGATCGGCAACTGCGACCTATGGGCAGAGATACTAGGGGCGTGAGAGCGATGCGTTTGACCGTGGATGATGAAATTGTGGCGATGGATATTCTCCCCGCAGGATTAGCTGAAGTGGAAGATGTAGAAATTATTGATAGTGATGCCAATTCGGATGCTAATTTAGATATAAGTGTGGATCTATCTGAAGTAATGGATGCAGACATCTCTGAAACCGAAGAAATTGCGGAAGAAAGTTGTGATGATAAAAGCTCGGCTCCTTGGGTCTTGGTTGTGACTGAGTGCGGCTATGGCAAAAAGGTTCCAGTGGCGCAGTTCCGTATTCAAAAGCGATTCGGCAAAGGGATTAGAGCGACTAGGTTCAAATCTGGGCAAGATCGATTAGCAGCATTAAAACTGGTGGATGGTGATGAAGAATTAATGATTGTGACAAGTCGCGGGATCGTCATGCGTCAACCTACCAATGCGATCGCCTGTCAATCTCGAACTGCCCGTGGAGTCAGACTGCAAAGATTAGATGCCGATGATGCGATCGCCGATGTAACTCTAGTACCTGCTGCCATAATTGAAGATATTAGTATTTCTGAAGTTATTCCAGATGGTGTTGAGAGTTTTACTGAGGCTTTGATTGAAAATATATCAGAGGTTGAGAATATCGAGGTTTCGGAAGAACAAATTGAAGTAGAACAAATTGAGGAATAAGTTGAGGGGGGCATCTCAGTTTTACGATGAGTAATTATGCTTATGAAGGTTATCAGAAAAATAGCCATTAAGATAAGCAGAGCCTTGTCTGAGGACTTGTGGGAGATTCTTAGAGTTCCATTGAGTCCCCAAAAGTTGAACTCTCCTAATCAATTGTTTAACTAAAGATTCTATAGCTCCTGAACCAATGGCTATACCCTCAGTCTGAAGATAATCATAGTTATGAATACGAGACTTGTGTTTATGTAGATAAAAGAAAAGTCACCTTAAAAGTTCGATTTCGCTGTCCGAATTTAGGAGTTCACTTCATGACCTATACCTTCTTTGCCAACCGAGTTGGGGTGTTAGCCACAATGCACCGTAAAGAAAAAGTTATTACACCCATTTTAGAACGGGAGTTAGGGATCAAGCTTCAGATTCCCGAAAACTTTAATACGGATAGGTTTGGCACCTTTACTCGCGATCTCGACCGACCGGGTGATCAAAGATCGACTGCACGCTTAAAGGCTGAGAGGGCACTGGAGCTTACGGGCGAAAGTTTGGCGATCGCTAGTGAAGGAAGTTTTGGACCACATCCTAGCTTTCCGATGATTGCCTGTAATTATGAGTTAATCATCTTAATCGATCGCCTTCACAAACTAGAAATTTTCGGTCAAGAGATTTCTATAGAAACAAACTACAGCCATACAACGGTTCGGAGTGTGGAAGAAGCACAGATTTTTGCTCAAACTATCGGCTTTCCAGAGCATGGATTGATTGTTATGCCTTCCCCATCGACTAAAAACCCGAATGAAATTGTGAAAGGTATTATCAGTGAAGCTCAACTACTCTCGGTTGTGACCGAAGCGCTGCGGCGATCGCCGACTATTCACCTAGAAACAGACATGCGGGCACTCTATAACCCGACCCGTATGAACGCGATCGCAAAAGCAACCATCAACCTCGTTGCCGCGATTCAAAGCAACTGCCCAAAATGCACCTATCCTGGTTTTGAGCCAGTCGAACGCCTGCCCGGTCTGCCCTGCGCCCTGTGTCATTTCCCGACAGCATTTACCCGTGTCGCCATCTACCACTGCCAGCACTGCGGGTTTCGCCAAGAAAAACTGTTTCCTGATGGCATCGAAGCGGCCGACCCGGCACAATGTCAATACTGTAATCCTTAAGGTTTTGTGTTAGCTCAACTGCACTAATAAAAACTAATAAAAGTGTAAGGAGAAGATTACCTTAAGATTCTGACATAATCAGTTCATTCAACTTAACCCGACCATCGCTCTGGTTATTGACTTTACGATCGATCTGGTCGTTTAGTTTACCACTGCGAAAGCCTTCTAAGTCTAGGGTCACAGTTTGGAAACCGAAAGCTTTAAAGGATTTAGTTAGTTCGGGGAGGTCGATCGCCTGCATAAAGTTCATAATTAAATCTGCTCTAATCTCGATCCGCGCCGTATCATCAATAGAACGTACCCGCAGATCGATCTCACTTCCCAACAAGTTGCGGAGATATTGCTCGGCTTTTCCCACTCTTTGTAATTTTTCAATAGTAATGCTCTCTCCGTAGGGAAATCTGGAACTCAGACAGGGTTGGGAAGGTTTATTCCACCACGACAAATTGAGATACTTAGATAAAGCTCGTACTTCTAACTTACTAACTCCGACTTCGGCTAGGGGAGATCGCACGCCTCTTTCTTTTGCCGCCGCTATACCTGGACGATAATCTTTAAGATCGTCAGCATTTAAGCCATCAATTACATATTCATAGCCTAGTTGTGTTGCCAGAGGTTTAAGGCGATCGTGCAATTCGCTTTTGCAAAAATAACAACGATTTACAGGATTAGAAGTGTAATTAGGATTATCCATCTCTGAAGTAGTAATCACTTGATGGGAGATGCCAATTTCTATGGCTTGGGATATAGCTGCTTCCAGATCTGCGGGTAATAATGAAGGGGAATTTGCCGTGACCGCGATCGCTCTATCTCCTATAACATCAAAGGCAATTTTTGCGATTAACGTACTATCAATTCCACCTGAATAAGCGACTAAGACTCGTTGAGAATCGGTGAATATCTGTTGAAGTCGATTTAGTTTTTCGATTAAGTGAGAATCTAACATGATTTTGATTTAAAGATATTAATTAAAGAGAACTTTTAAAGAGAACTTTGAAGAACTTGTCGCCATGCCCTAACTGCTTGAGGTTCGGATTCTGGAATGATATATTCTGCCATCTGGAGGAAATCTAACTGGGGAAAGAGTTGACTTTGATGATTACTTTGAGGGGAGCGATCGTAGGCGAGTTTATCTACTCTGAGATGATACACAGTAAATTCTCGATCTTGCCAAAACCATACTTCTTTTACATCTAATCCTCTGTAAATTTCGAGCTTATCAATACCCCCACTGGTCACAACTACCTCGATCGCCAAATCAGGAAATTCTTTACGACTAGCCAAGCAGTAACTTTCATCGGCTTCTAATCCTACTTTTAGGCTTTCCTTTCGGAAGGTAGTAGAACCAGAACTAAATAAATCAATGCCCATTACATCCGCATAAACGTATAATAGCCTTGCAATCATAGATTTTAGGGCTTCATGTTCTAAAGATAGCGGCATTATTTCTAAGGTTTCTTTTAAGTAGCTCAGGCGGAGATTGGGTCGGTTAATAATCAAACTCAAAAATCCCTCATATTCCTGCCAAGTAACACTATTTAAAGTTATGCGAGATTCGATAGGTATTCCGAGGGGAATCGCTTGCGGCGAAGTTAATTTAATATCTAAACTATTTAAACTAATTGTCATAACTTAACTCCGTGAGATAGATCTTAAATTCCAAACTGTTAAATTAAATCTAACTCAAATCCAAGTCTTGGTACTGATCTAGAAGGCATATTTTTAAGAATAGGGGTTTGGGGGCTGCGCCCCATGCAGGGGTTTCACACCTGAACCTCAAATCAATACCTATTAAATACAGTTACCTATGATGCAGATTACTTTTAAGAATCTACAATAATATTTTAAGCCAAACTTAAAACCTCCAATAACCTATAGTGAACGCATGAATGCAACCGAACAGGCTAAAAGTATTGAATTAGCTACCAAGATTGCGGCGATCGCCTCATTATTCAAACAGCAATTTCCGATTGTCAAAGTCGATCTTAGTCCTTGGGCAAATGATTCTTGTACACGTGAATTGGTAGATCCTGATTCAATCGATCTAAGTTTTAATTTTCCGGGTGTAAATAAAACCATTACTAGCCGCAGTGTTTTGCTCCAAATTCGATTTCATGAAGGTAATTTAATTGGGATAGAGTCTTCAGGCTATGGCTATCAGGGCAAACAATGGAATCTTTCGACGGTTGATAATTGGGAGTTTGTCGGAGAGTTTCCGCCTAGTTTGGAATTTGCAGGTAAGCTCAAACAGATTTACCGCCAAATTTTTGAATTATTTTCTATTGTAAATTAAGTAGCTGGGACATAAATAACACGAATATGCAGTAAAAAGCCGATCCGATTAAGTTAAACCTGCATCCATGAAGTAAAAAGCCGATCCAATGAGTAGAACCATAATGAGAATTGATGATAAAAACCGATCGCAGGGCAAGACCCGTTACAGAATTTATAAGTTAATCGAAATTGCTTCCACGGGGCAAACCGAAATACATTGCTCGCAAACTATACAAATCGATCGCTCAAACCTCAAGCGAAATGTAGCGGGGTCTAAGCTTAAAGCCGTAGTTGGACAAACCCCAGTACAAAGACCACACTCAAAACAAAGCTGCTCGTCGATCATGATTTCTCTTTTATCTGTCGAAACTTCGATATCTAGCGATCGCATCCATTCAATAGCTGATTCTAGTCGATCTATATCTCCCGAAAGCTCTAGTACCATCTTCCCTTCTTGATTTGGGGCAATTTGAGCGCGGATGATGTTTGCGGCAATATTAAAATCTCGTGCCAACCGATAAGCAAGGGGATTTGTAATTGTAGATTTAGGAAAAGTTAGATTTACTCTTTGTTTCATTGTTTCATTAAAGTTTTAAGGTTAATTTTTTAATAAAGAATCGCAGTAAGTTGAGAGCAAAGTTAGGCGATCGCTGGCTTGATTAATACGCCTAGTTAGGGTTTCAGGCTTACGGGTAATTTTTAAGAGCTTTATATCCGCTTCGAGTAATCGTAACTGTTTGTCGATCTCTACATAGTGCGGAATTGCCTCTTCGGAAGTTGAATTGATGCAATCTAAAATCTCTGTTTGAAAAAATTCTTGAATTCTCAAGTGCGATCGCTCCAAATCTTCTTTCCAACTACCTATCGCTTGCTGATTCTTTGGCTGATTCTCTGGTATAGAATTTAAGAGAATTTTGAAGGCTTCGAGGCGATCGCGCATAGTTTGATATTTAGCTTGAGAATCTCCTATCATGATGCTCCCTTCTTTAAATCCTTCTCTAAAGATGGTATTGGTTGTTTTCTCAATCCGTGGGAAAGACTATAGGTAACAGGTACAAAAATTAAGCTGAGTAAAGTAGATGTTATCAGTCCGCCAATTACCGCGATCGCCATCGGAGCCCGCAACTCTGAACCTGCTCCAAATCCCAAGGCAATAGGCATCATCCCTAAAACCGTAGAAGCTGATGTCATTAAAATCGGGCGCAGACGGATCGGACAAGCCTCTAGGATCGCAGCATGAAGGGGAAGTCCTCGTTCTCGACTTTGATTGATATAGTCCACAATTAGGATGGCGTTTTTATTCGCAATGCCAAACAAAAGGATAATACCGATCACCGCAATCATACCAAAGCCACTATTTGTCACCAATAAAGATAAAATTGCTCCGACTAAAGCCAATGGTAGAGAAAGCACGACCAAAAACGGATCGACTAGATTTCTAAATAAGAAGACTAAAACTACAGCGATCGCTATTACCGACAAGCCTAGAGTCCCTAGAAAGCTATCGAGAATAGAATTTAACCGCCCCGAATCTCCGCCCAAGTCGATGGATACATCTGCGGGTAGAAGTGGTTTAGCGATCGCCACAACTCGATCGGTAGCAGTGCCAAGGGCGACATTTTTGCCGAGATTAGCCGTAATATAAGCCACCCGTTCGCCATTTAGATGTTCGATTTCGGGATCGCCAACTATCCTAATATCCTCTAATCCCGTTTGGGCTTGATTTTGAGCATTTTGAATTGCCGCTTCGATCGCGATCGCACTTTTTCTTAAATCCTCTAAATTATTACCGATTAGACCGAGTTGAAGTGGTTTCTCTCCACCGGTATCGACAAACTGAATATCTTCAATACTAATATTCACATCTTTAATTACAGGCAAAATCGTCCGAATTCGATCTTGGATGGCGGCAGTTTTGAGCGTGCGATCGCCTTTTAACTTCACATACAAATTGCCTTTATTGGGCTGTCCTTGTCCGTTACCAATGGTTGTAAATACCGTTTGAACTTCGGCAACTTTGAGAATGGATGCTTCTAGTTGTTTTGCTACTTCTAGCGATCGATCTAAAGGATTCGGCAAAGACGGAAGTAAGGGTGAATTCGGTCTGACAATTCGAGGATCGGGTTGTAGATTAGCTGATGGATTAGCTGATGGATTAACTGGACTAAGATTGGCAAGAGTAGCTAAATTAGGTGATGGCGTAGTGTAGGTAACATTAAATTCACCGCGATCGAGTTTCGGAATAAAAGCTTTAGGCACGAAGGGAATCAGTCCCACCCCAATTGCAAACAACAAAACTGAAATGCTCACAACTAGCCACCGATGCTGCAACGACCAGATCAAAACCTTGAGATAAAGTGCATTCGCACCTTTTGGAGAAGTATCATCTGCTTCTTGCTTCCAAGGTTTACCCTTTAACCAATAGGCTGCTAAAAGTGGAGAAAGCGTACGGGATACTCCCAAAGAAATCAACACTGCCGCCGAAATCGTAATGCCAAAGGGTTTAAAAAATTGCCCCAAAGTTCCAGGCATTAAACCTACAGGTATAAATACCGCCGCGATCGTAAATGTTGCCGCTGTAACCGTCAAACCAATCTCTTTGGTTGCACTAATTGCCGCTCTAAACGGGGATTCGCCTTTATCTAAGTGTCGGCTAATATTCTCCACATCCACGATCGCATCATCAATCACAATTCCAATCACCAGTGCCAAAGCCAGTAAGGTAATAGTTTCGAGGTTAAATCCCATAATTGCCATCACGATAAATGTACCGAGTAAAGATATGGGAATAGTCATAGCCGAAATAATCGTAGCCTTCCAGTTCCGCAAGAAAGGATAGATGATAACTACCGATAAAACTATGGCTTCGATCAGCGTATCTATGGTGGCACGGGTGGCTTCGCTAATATAGTCGGCTTGAGTTGAGGCAAGGGTTATTTCTAAATCGGGAAACTGCGATCGCACCTTTTGAACTTGTGCTTCCACTAAATCAACTACTTCCAAGGTATTAGCATCACTACGTTTAATAATCTGAATTGCTAGGGCATCTTTACCATTAATTCTGATTTTGGTACTGGTAAAAGTATTTTTAATATATTCAGCAATTGCCTCTGGCGTAATCTGTTGGGGCGGCGGCGTAGGAATCCCCAGAAGTGAAACTTTTAAGACTCCTGATAAAGCTTGAATTGGCGGTAAAATTCGAGATCTTGCTGATTTAGTTAAATCCTCTAATTTGCCAGCATCCAGCTTAGAGTTAGCTTTATAGGTGAATGTATAGCTTATTGCTGCTGACTCGTTTAGATTAATCGGAATTACTTGAAAGGTGGTGTTAGGAATCTGAACTTGATTAACTATGTCTTTTACTTTTTGCGTGGAAGCTTCTAAATTAGTGCCAACATCAAATCCCAAACTAATTACCGCGCGATCGCTATAAGTTGTAGAACGAATAGAACCAACGCCTGCGATACTTTTTAACTGTTGCTCTAGGGGATTAGTAATTTTAGTTTCAGTTTCGGCGATCGAATTAGCGGGAGAAGTATTAGTAGTATTAGTCGTTTTTGTGGTTCTACTAGCACTGACAACCACCACAGGAAATGTCACATCAGGAAATAGTGCGTATTTGAGCGAAGAAAAAGCAAAAATACCAGCAATACTGATAATCAGCCACACAGCTATCGTTAGCCAAGCATATTTAATTGCATATTTGGAGATATTAAAACGGTTACGCATACTTACTTGACGATATTTTGTTATCCTAATCTAGCGCAGTTTGGACATCAGCCTTGCTTAATCAATCTTCTAACTTAAAGACTTTAGGAAAGACCTTAATTTTGGTACCCCAAGGTTCTGAATATCGGGCAGTGGCAAAAAATTTCCAAAGGAATCTAGATTTTCTCATTTCGCCAATTCCGATTGGTTGTAGTTCGGTCGGCATGTATTTAGAAAGTATAACTAATCCCCAGCAATTTGGTCATGCGATCGTGATGGGTTTGTGTGGAAGTTTAAGTCCTAATTTTAAAGTCGGGGATGTAGTAGTTTATGCAGAATGTATCTATCTCTTCAGCAATCTCTTAAACAATCAAGCCAAAATTTTGCCATGTACCTTTATTCCTCAGCCTTATATTTCCAAAAATATTAGTAAAGTTACTCAAGTTAAAGCCCTAACAAGCGATCGCCTGATCCATCTAGCAGCTGAAAAGCAAAATCTGTATAAAACTACTAAAGCTGATGTGGTTGATATGGAAGGCTATGTGATTTTAGAATTTTTTACTAAGCTAAATATCCCAGTCGGCACGATCCGTGTGGTCAGCGATGATAGCCTTTACGATTTACCTGATTTAGAAAAGGCTATAGATCGAGATGGCAATTTAAAACCCCTGCAACTGGCGATCGCTTTTGCCAAACAACCTCTAGCGGCTGGGAGATTAATTCGCGGCTCGTTAAAGTCTTTGCAGGTACTATCTGAAATCTCGATAAGGTCGTCAATGTAACTATGAATCGGGGCGATCGCTGGTAAACTAATTGCGTTTATGTTGAAAGATCATTTTAAGCGTATTAATTTTGGGCTTATTAATCTTGGACAATTTATTCACTACGCCCATCTTTTACATTGGCAATTCAGGATTTTCGATTGTGTCGATTCTGGCACTGATTCTTCTGAGTTTTGGAGTTTTAATTGCTTCTCATGCTGTCAGTCAAATCCTCAAGCGATCGCTCTTAAGACGATTAGATCGGGGCGTAAAAGAGACAATTACTTCAATCACAAATTACACGCTTTCGGCGATCGGAATGATCGTGGTCATACAATCGGCAGGAATTAATCTCAATTCTTTGGCGGTGGTAGCAGGAGTATTAGGACTGGGGATCGGCTTTGGCTTGCAAAACTTAGCGAGTAATTTTATCAGTGGGTTGACTATTTTATTCGAGCAGCCGATCAAAGTAGGTGACTATGTAGAGCTTGATAAATTACTCGGAACTGTAGAAAAAATTTCCATTCGTTCTACAATCATTCGCACTAATGATGATGTTTTTGTAATCGTGCCAAATAGCAAACTGATCGACAGCAATATTGTCAACTGGAGCTATCAAAAACCGAGATGTCGCCTGCATTTACCGATTTCTGTTGCCTATGGAACTGACCCCGTTATAGTTACAGAATTACTGATTGCCAGTGCGCGAGTTGAACCTAATGTATTATCTTATCCTCCGCCTAAAGTTTGGTTAAAGCGGTTTGGCGATAATGGCATTGAGTTTGAGGTTTTAGTATGGATCGATCAGCCTCAAGAATCCGAGCAAATTAAAAGCTCATTAAACTTTTTAATTGAAAGCGAACTTCGGCATCATGGCGTTGAAATTCCGTTTCCACACCGTGAAATTAGAATTCGGAATTGGGATCAAATATCTTCACTTATTACTCCAAATACTTCCAGATCTAGTGATACCGAAATTAAAGCAAAAGCGGATACTAATACCATCTTAGAACCTAAAAAAATAATTACGCGGCTACCAAATAAGCGAGCTTTAGGGGATTTACTGCGACGCATAACATATTTTGAGGACTGTACCGATCTAGAATTGCGATCGCTAATCGAGCAGGGTTATCGGAAGTCTATTTTGGCATCTGAGATTATTTTTCGAGAAGGTGATATAGGAGATTCTTTATATATCGTGCTGGCAGGGTCGATGGAAGCAGTATCTTTACGCACGGGTCAATATATCTATTCATTTAAAGAAGGTGATTTTTTTGGAGAGATTGCCGTTTTAACAGGTACCCCTAGAACCGCTACAGTAAGAGCTTTGCAGGATACAACTTTATTCGTAATCGATCGCGATCACTTGCAAAGACTATTAAAAAATTATCCTAACTTAGCCGAACAGATTGCCCAAAAACTATCCGAACGTCAACAGGTTCTAATTGATATGGGACTAATAAATCCTGATGACTTAACTAAGAGTGGAGAGACCCCATTTATCTGGATTAAAAAGCATCTACAAACTATATTCGGGCTTTAAATGCGATCTCTTGCATTCTATAAACTAAAATGCTGAAATGATTTGGATATATTCAGGTTTTGAGTAAGCTCTTGAGAATTAAGATCCTTAGGTATAATTTCACCAATAATTACAGATTCAGAAAAGCGTTTAATCAAGCTCTGAGCATCTTCGGGAGCCAAACACATAACCAATTCAAAATCTTCCCCGCCATACATTACCCAGTCGATCGCCTTCCGTTCCATCTCATTTGCTACCAATTTAATCTCATCCGCAATCACAATTTTCTCGTAATCCAACTTGGCACTGACATTACTGGCATCACAAATCTGGGCGATCGCATCTGCCAATCCATCACTACTATCCATACCGCTAACTCTGGAATACTCCAATGGCATTAGATCTAGTCTAGGCTTGGGTCTTTGGTGAGCATTATGAAGTTTAGCGATCGCTTCTATGGATAGATTTTTTGCCAGATTGGGATTAAGTAAAATTTCTAGTCCCGCCTTTGAAAGCCCATGATTGCCCGTAATTACGATTAAATCTCCAACTTGGGCAGTATGACGGTAAATTATTTGTGCGGATTTAACTCGTCCAAAAGCAGTAACTGCAAGGGTTTTAACTGGCGATCGCACCGTATCGCCTCCCACTAATTCGGTGCCATAGGCTTTTAAGCAATCCGTAAAGCCTTGATAAACTCCTAAAATCCAATCGATCTCAGTCTCAGGTGGTAATCCCAATGCTAGAGTTACACCCCAAGGCGTTGCTCCCATTGCTGCTAGATCGGATAAATTTGCCGCCGCCGCCCGCCATCCTGCATCCTGAGGTTTGGTAGTTTGAGGACTAAAATGCACGCCATCGATCAAAATATCGGTAGTCACAACCATCTCATAACCTGACGGCATAGTTCCCATTACTGCCCCGTCATCCCCAATGCGATCGCTACAAAAAGGTTTCAGAAGTTGAAGTAATCCTCCCTCACCGATAGTAGATAAAAATGACGTATTATTCGATATTGGTTGCGACTCAATCATGGATCATATTCTACTAAAATTGGAATCTTTAGGAATGGAAAAAATAGATTAAATGACGATAATCGGGATGAAGATGACCCAAAGGTTCGGGCGATCTTTTTGAATTCATCGGTAAGACTCATTTCTAGAGTACGAGGACGCGGCAAATCGATTTCAAGTTTATACAGGATCGAGCTAGGACGAGGACCCATCACATAAACGGTATCGGAGAGATATACAGCTTCGCGTAAGTCATGGGTAATAAGAATACAAACACATTTGACTCGCAGCCATAGATCTATCTTGAAGCATCGCCCACATTTCTTCGCGGCTAAAGGCATCTAAAGCCCCAAAAGGTTCATCTAGTAGGAGAATTTCGGGTTGATGAATCAATGCTCGACATAGTGAAGCTCTTTGTTTCATTCCGCCAGATAGTTGCCAAACGACTTAAAATTGGAGCTATTTAGATATTTGTCCATTACTATAATTATGAAATTCAAGCTAATTTCTCTATCATGCCCTCTCGATCGCTACCATTAGCAATATGTTTGAATACTTACCACCTTCGATCCTCGATATTCTAAATAGATCGCAATCGCCAGATGCACTTTTTAATGCCTTAATGTCTGCACTGGGATTATATTTAGAATGCGATCGCTGCTTTCTCTATTTACGAGAGCCGAGCACGTGCTTGGGCAAAGTACCCTTTTGTTGGATACGTAATGATCACATTCTGATGATTAAGGATGAAGGGTGGAAACTTGAGCCGTCATCCTTATCCGAACGCGATCCGATGTTTGCTGCTGCCTTACGCACTGAGCCTTCTATTACAGTCGAGGATGTGGAAACTGCTAGTCCAGATACTTTAAATAAACAGTTTGAACGTGAAAGCTTCGGGCATCGAGCCCTAATTCATGCTCATATCAGTTACGAGGGAGAGCTTTGGGGCGTTTTACAGCCCAGCATCTTTGGTCGCCCTAGACAGTGGACGCAGCTAGAACAAGCAGCAATTGAGCAATTAGTGCAAGCCATTATTCCTAGTGCTATTGATTATGTGATGAGAAGCTCTAAAACGGCATAAGGTTTCCTCGCTTAGATTTCGGTACAATCCAGCCTTACTTTAGTAATTTTGGGAACCAGTCATAGTTGTGCAATTACCCAAATAATGCCATTCGTCTCGTAGCTAGAACTCTATAGAAAAAAGAAAAGATAAGTTTTGTACTGTTTTTAATCAAT
>CAZLKI010000037.1:5919-15847 GCA_964560035.1 uncultured Synechococcus sp. | reverse complement strand
GGTTATGTACGGACTTTTACCGTGATTCACGCTAAACGAATCGCACACCCTCCGCCAGTCTGCCTACTCCTATCGTGTGCTGTTAGGGGGATTTAATTCTCATATAAATTGATTCCTTTCAGTTAATTACCCCACCGTATCACTCACCTTAGTGGAGAGGAATTCAGCAATTCCAGCTTATCTTAGTTCGCTTTCTTCAACATCCTTACACTCAGAATATTTTTAAATAGTCTTTCAGGTTATGTGAAATTAATTAAAGTGATAAAAATGGGAATCAGACTATATCCAGAAAATATAAAAGAAGTTTCGATCGAGCAATATGGTGAAGAAACAGTAGAAAATTCAAATAGATTTGAAGAATGGCTGAAAAAGTTTCCCGAAGTAAATGGGCATAAAAAAGGATATTGATCTGGGCACGACCTTGACTTAATATAGGAATAATGGGATAACAAAAAGTAAATTAGCCAGTAGGGAAAAAGATGTCAGCAAAATTACACCCGTAGGGATAGGATTAGATGGAACCTGTATGTTGATGTGTAAAGAAGGGGCACCAATTCAAATTTGAAATTAGTCTACGAAATTAGATCAAATATATGCAACACTACCATTACTAAATTAATATCTGCCAATTCTCAAACATATACCGATAAGTAATTTTTATAGATATGCTACCCGAACAGATTGCCGATCTAGTTTCCAGACAAGTTACCGAAACCTTGACGGAAGCGATTAAACAAATATTGCAAGAAGAGCGATCGCTATTGATATCAAGTGTAATTGCGGAAGTTAACTCTCATTTAATTAAAACTTTGACTAAAACTCTGTCTGAAAGTCTAAAAGTATACTTTGAAGAGCAATTTGAACGGCAATTGTCAACCCAACTCGCTATTAAAGAGAAAGCATTTGAATTAGATCTACAGACCAAAATTGATGAGTTAAAGTTTCAGCATTATCAGCAATTAGAAAGATTAGGGCAAGCTGTAGAGCAGGTTATGACCTCTCATTCTCCCGAACAGATTTTAGATGAAGATGAAATCTACGATCGCCTGACTGATGATGAGACCGATGATGACTTCGATCAATTTACACTGCTTAAATCCGAATCAGAATTTTTTGAAGAGCATGAATTTACTCCTTCAACGCCAGAATATCAAGAATCCGATCTAGGTCTAAATCCAATTCTAATAAAAAATGAAGACCCCGATCGCTTTATATACGATGAGATTGAATTAAATCTTTTAATGAATCCCTCAAAAGATTATGAAAGCGATCGCCCTACTCAAGACTTTCAAAAAGGACTATCAGAAGAAAGACTATCAGATGAAGGATTACTAGAACAAGAATTAGAAGAGCAATTTGAATCTGAAACCTTAGAAATTGATAGTGAGTTAAATTTGTTTGATTTAGATAACATCCAAGATCTAAAATTAGATTCTGATGAATTTACTATACTTGAGAATAATTTTGAGAGCAATTTAGAGCAAGAAGTAGAAGATCTTAAATTAGATGACGAACTGAATTTGTTTGCCGAAAGTAGCGATTTTGATTTTCTTAGTGATGACATTGAAACTATCTCTAATCAAGATATAAATAAAAACTCCGTAGATAATCCAGAAATTAATTCAATTTCAGATAATAATGAATTCGACCGACTTGCCCTAGAATATGATTTAGGTGAACCCTTACAACCTGAAATAGAAATTGATTCGGTAATTAATATTAACGATGAGTTAAATCTATTCGATCTCGATGACAATCAAGAATTAGTCTCTGACACTGAACTTGAAGAATTCATAGCATTTGAGCGCAATTTAGAGCAAGAGGTAGAAGATCTTAAATTAGATGACGAACTAAATCTTTTTGCCGAAAGTGCTACCCCAGATTTCTTTAATGATCGCCCAGACTTCCCTAGCGATGAGATTGAGTCTATTCCCAAAGCGAACTTATTAGAATCAGAATTATCCTCCGATCCATTTGACATCTTAAGCTCAGAAGAAATTGAACCGATTGCAGAAATTATAGTTACCGAAAACTCTGAAGACATATCTGAAGATACAGAGCTAGTTAGTTTTGAAGACTATTTTGAAGACTCTCCAGAAATAATTTATGAAGGTGAAGAATATCAGTTTGATTCAGAGTTATTATCTGCCGAATCAGAGGTCGAATTAGATGGGGAATTAGACTGGGAATTAGAGGGGGAATTATCAGAGGGCGATCGCCTCAGCCTCGATTTAGAGCGAGAATTAGAATTACAACAAGAACTTCTGAATTCTGATTCATTAATGGAGAACTGTTTGGATCAGTTGGATCGAGATGATGAACTCTCAGAATTCGCTGATTCCGAAGCAAAGGAAGACTTCTGGGCGATAGATACAGGAGCTACAGACTTAGTGTTTAATCCTCCAGTGGTCGTACATTCATGGCACTTGGGAATAGACTTTGGTTACTCGGCAATACGGGCGTGCTTATTTAATCAAAGTACCGATCGAGTTTATCCTTTAAGCTTCGATGGAGAGGAAGTAATCAGTACTAATATCACCATCGGATCGGGAGAAGAAGCTCTATCTGTTCAGGGTTTCAAGCAATTTCTGAGACTTGGAATTCCCTACAGATCGGATAAGTCTTGGCAACCTTTGATGCAATGGACAAATAAGCTCAGTACAAGCCTTAAAAATTTTCAGATATCTACTCAAGATCTTTTAGCTAAAATTAAAACTGCTACTCATTCCGAACTGTCGATTTCAGATATTATGGCGAATCTTGACACTGTAATTTTAGGATATCCCCACTCATGGTCGGACGCTTATATTTTTAATCTGAGAGAATCTGTATTGGAAAGTGGTTTGATCGCTAATATTGAAAAAGTATTGGTAATCGATCAGGCGATCGCGCTTTTATTTCCTTCGATGCCCACAAAATCTCAGCAATTATTTATAGATTCGGGCGTATTTACTACTTCTTTGGGATTTACCTTAGATTCATCCGTGAGCGGAGAACGGAGATTTGACGATCTAGAATACGCAGGATTGGGAATTAATCAAGATATCGTTTTGCAACTACTTTATCCTAAAACAAAAGGCAAACTCCCCGCCACCAAGTTCATTTTAGCGGGCGAACCAAACTCAGAGCATAGAGCAGATTTACAGCAATTTTTAATCAAATCACCAATCGGATTAGAAGCTTTAGCGATCGCCGAACAAATTAAATTATTTTTCTCGCTAGACTTATCTGCTGTATGGCAAGGTAATTTAGGTGGAAAGTCTCTAAAAATCAGCCGTTCCGAACTAGAAATTAAAGTAATTCAGCCCTTTATTCAGTCTTTAAATGATGTCACCGATCGCCTAATCTATGGAACTCAGCCTGAAGATATCACCGACATTGCGATCGCGGGTGGAACTATGCAAATACCTGAAGTTAGGGAATGGTTGGAATCTAAATTTGCCAATGCTCGAGTTTCTGTGTTGTCCAGTTCTAATCTGGCTCAAGGGTTGGCGATCGCCCCTAAATATTCTCAATACCTAGACATCAATCGACATCAATATTCTGATTACTTTTTGTTGAGCGAAATTTGTGCCTTAAATCTACAAGAACCAATTAATCTAGTCAGCCTGATGAAAAAGCTGCAAAATCGTGGAGTTAACGCCAAAGCCTGTAGCCATCGTCTAGCTAGAATTCTCTTGGGACAGATACCTGCGGGAGTATTACCTTGGCAAGAACCAGAAAAGTCTTTAATCCTTCCCGATTCTAATCTCGATCCCGACCTATTAACTGCAAATCTATTCACACCTGTAGGAAACGATCTATATCAGCCAAATCCCGTTTATGCCCAACTGCTTGGAGCTTATCTAAAAATGCTAGAGTCTAGTATCAATCAAAGCTTTAGCGAACCCTTAGTATTTCCCAGTTTTGTGATTTGAATCTAATTACACCCTTACCAAATCACTATCCCTTATTTTTTTTGGAAGAGTATAAAAGGCATTACCCCTAAAGATTTGACCTACAAAATGACTACTTTGGGTTGTAAATCGATTAAAATCTGATCGCTGGAGTCCGTGATTAGATAGACTGTTGATCCGATCGGATTCAGTAGCTTAAATTCAAATGTAACCCCATGATTTCGCCTAGTTTTTCGCAATTTTCTCAACTTTGCCCTAAGGATAGCTCTAACGATTCCTTAGATGATAACTCTGACAGTAATAACCAGAACGGTAATTTTATTCCTGTCTACCAAGAGTTAGTGGCAGATATGGATACACCTGTCTCAGCTTGGTATCGGGTTTGTGCGGGGCAACCCTTTAGTTTTTTATTAGAATCAGTGGAAGGTGGGGAAAGGATTGGACGGTATAGCTTATTAGGTTGCGATCCTTTATGGAGACTAGAGGCGAGGGGCGATCGCACTCTGCAAACTTGGCGAGATGGTAGTACTAAAGTTCATATCGGTAATCCTTTAGAGTATTTATCTGAGTGCTTGCAGCCGATTCAGCCTGTAAAGTTACGAGATTTACCCACAGATCTACCGACAGGCGGCTTGATTGGATTTTGGGGTTATGAATTGATCAAGTGGATTGAGCCAAGAGTGCCAGTTTACGAGTGTAATGAGGGGGATCTACCTGACGGACTATGGATGCAGGTTGATAGTTTATTAGTATTCGATCGCGTTAAGCGTAAGATCTGGGCGATCGCCTATGCGGATTTAAGAAATAATAGCAATCCTCAAAATGCTTACGATGATGCCTGCGATCGCGTGCAGTTATTAGTTGATAAATTGCGATCGCCCCTCGATAGCCACAAAACCTTATTAAATCTGATCGATCCTAAAACTCAACCACCTGTAAACTTTTCTAGTAATTTCACACCCGAAGCTTTCTATAAAGGCGTAGAGCAAGCGAAAGAACATATTAAAGCGGGAGATATTTTCCAAGTGGTACTATCTCAGCGTCTATCTACCAAATATAACGGCGATCCTTTTAATCTCTATCGCTCCCTGTGCATGATCAATCCCTCGCCCTATATGGCATATTTTAATTTTGGAGATTGGCAAGTAATTGGCTGTAGCCCCGAAGTGATGGTTAAAGCCGATAAGATTGATGGTAAAACCAAAGCCACCGTTCGCCCGATCGCAGGCACAAGACCCCGTGGATCGACAACTACCGCCGATCTCCAACTAGGAGAAGATTTACTAAACGATCCAAAAGAAGTCTCCGAACATATCATGCTAGTAGATTTGGGTAGGAACGATCTGGGACGAGTATGTAAAAGCGGAACTGTAGTTGTAGATGAATTAATGAGTATCGAGCGGTATTCCCATGTCATGCACATTGTCAGTAATGTAGTCGGCGAACTCAGATCGGATAAAACGGCTTGGGAGCTACTCTCAGCTTGCTTTCCCGCAGGTACAGTCAGTGGTGCGCCCAAAATTAGAGCGATGGAAATTATTCATAACCTCGAAAGCGATCGCCGCAGTACCTACGCAGGAGCATACGGCTATTACGACTTTGAAGGACAATTAAACACCGCCATCACCATTCGTACCATGATTGTCAAAGATGGCATTCTCAGCGTCCAAGCAGGGGCAGGAATAGTCGCAGATTCCGATCCAAAAATGGAATATCAAGAAACCCTCAACAAAGCCAAGGGAATGTTAGAAGCAATTCGCTGCTTAGGAATCCAAAATCAAATTAAATAGGACTTACGCAGCGTAAAAAGAAAACCTATATTTAAAGTGGGTTTGGGGCACAGCCCCAATCGAGGGCTTCGCCCTCAAACTCCCTCACACTAAGTTTCTATAACTTTGAGTGCGTAAGTCCTATTAAAAAATGAGATGGGAGTTATATCTAACAACAAAGTACTTACTTCACTGGAAAAAATTAGAGACCCAGATATGAATTCAGCAATGAAAATACATGAGTTTATTTCTGATTTATACAAATGGTACGAAACTTATACTCAATCACACCACCCCAAATAAGAAATATATCGTTAATCTTTGATTCCCAACTATCCAAAAATCATAAACCACTATTATTAAGAAAAATAGATCAAGCCAATCGTGGAAATGATCGCCACACTGTAAAGACAAAATATTACCCTTCCCAATTGGATTTAGTCGGTATCCCTTGAGATGATAAAATCCGACCATGAGCTATGACAATACCTGTAAATTTCTTGCCGAGACTTTTCCCTCTGACTTTGCTAGTTGGCTGTTAGGGAGACCAATTCAATTAACCAAATTAGAACCATCTGAACTTTCAGTCGAACCCATCCGAGCCGACTCTGTGATATTTCTAGAATCATCAGAGATAATTCTTCACCTAGAGTTCCAAACTAGAACTAATGAGAATATGGCATTTAGGATGGTTGATTATTGGGTAAGACTACGCCGAAAATATCGAAACAAGCAAATTCATCAAACTGTAATTTACCTAAAACCAACAAACTCAGAACTGGCATATCAAGACAGCTTCAACTCTCCACAGCTAACCCACTCTTTCAACGTCATCCGCCTCTGGGAAGAACCTACAGTGACATTTCAGCAATATCAAGGACTATTACCCCTAGCAGTTTTAACGAAAACAGACGATGCTACTGAAACCCTGAAAGAAGTAGCAAAAATCATTAACAATATTGAAGACCAAAAACTGAAAAGTGGGCTGATCGGTGCTACTTACATCACATCTGGGCTAGTATTGGATTTAAGAATTATTAAAAAGATATTTAGGAGCGATGCCATGAAAGAATCAGTAACTTATCAAGAAATTCTACTAGAAGGCAAGGCTGTGGGTAAAGCTGAAGAAAAAACACAAATTGCCTTGAATATGTTGCTTTCAGGCATCGATCTAGACCTGATTGTCAAATTCACAGGACTAACCCCTGAACAAGTCCAGAAGCTACAACAGAATTTTTAAGTATTAGAAAATATCATGCCTTCTATATCACTAGAAATTTAGTAAGTATTTGTGAACTCATAGATCAACAGATAGATCAATAGATAGATCAATAAAATGAATCATCATGACACGATCGCCGCAATCGCCACGGCAATAGTACCAGAGCAAGGAAGTGTAGGTATAGTCAGGTTATCAGGAGATAATTCTGAGGCGATCGCTCGTTCGCTTTTCCATGCTTCTACTAATCAAATTTGGGAATCTCATCGTATTCTCTATGGATATATCAAACATCCTTTAACTAAAGAGATTATTGATGAAAGCCTGATGTTGATTATGAAAGCTCCTCGTTCTTTTACCCGTGAAGATGTGATTGAGTTCCATTGTCATGGTGGGATTATGCCCGTCCAGAGAGTTTTGAACCTATGCCTAGAACAGGGAGCCCGACTGGCACAAGCAGGGGAATTTAGTCTTAGAGCATTTCTCAATGGCAGAATAGATCTAACTCAAGCTGAAAGCATTCAAGAATTAGTAGGGGCAAAATCTCCCCAAGCTGCCCAAACCGCGATCGCCTCGCTTCAAGGTAAATTGGCAAATCCGATTCGGTTAATGCGGTCTAAATGCGTGGATATTCTGGCAGAGATCGAGGCAAGGATAGATTTTGATGACGATTTAGTTCCCTTAAACCTAGAGAATCTAGTTAGAGATATTCAAGCTGTTACTTCCCAAGCGCATCAATTTATGGCAACCTCCGATCGCGGAGAATTATTACGTTCGGGGTTAAAAATTGCGATCGCAGGTAGACCAAATGTCGGTAAATCTAGCTTACTTAATGCTTGGAGTCAAAGCGATCGGGCGATCGTCACAAATCTACCCGGTACTACTCGTGATGTGGTGGATTCGCAGCTAGTTGTGGGCGGTATTCCCATTACAGTTCTCGATACAGCAGGGATTCGAGCTACAGAGGATATTGTCGAAAAAATTGGTGTAGAGCGATCGCTCAAAAGTATAAAATCTGCCGATCTGGTACTTCTAGTGATAGATGCTGAAGATGGATGGACGGATCGCGATCGAGAAATCTATGAATTAATCCTAAATTCCCACCGTCCGATGATTCTCGTAATTAATAAAATGGACTTACAACCTGCCAAATTAATCGCTTCCCTTCCATCTAGCTTTAAAGAACCACAAATTGTACAGACGGCGGCGGCTCTGTCTCAGGGTATAGATCGATTGGAACTGGCAATTCTCAATTCTGTACATAAAGATGCTCTTAGTTCTGCAAATATGGATATTGCTATCAACCAAAGACAAAAAGCGAATTTATTAACTGCGACTCAAGCTTTAGAGAGAGTAATAGGAGCGATCGCCTCCCAACTGCCTTTAGACTTCTGGACAATCGATCTACGCGATGCCATTCATGCTTTAGGAGAAATTACGGGCGAAGAGATTATAGAATCAGTGTTAGAGACAATCTTCAGTAAATTTTGCATTGGTAAGTAGAGTTTTTGTAAATCCAGTATGATGTTTAAGGATAAATTTTGAGGGACATATAGCATGAAGTTTGGGGTAGTCGTATTTCCGGGTTCCAATTGCGATCGCGATGTTGCGACGGCGACCAGTCAAATTTTGCATCAACAAACTCGCATGATTTGGCACCAAGAAACCGATATTAGCGATATTGATGTGATCGTGATTCCCGGTGGATTTAGCTATGGTGATTATCTGCGGTGTGGGGCGATCGCCCGATTTGCACCAGTTATGCAGGCAGTAAAAAATCATGCCGATCGCGGCAAGTATGTCTTGGGAATATGTAACGGATTTCAAGTCTTAACTGAGTCGGGCTTATTACCAGGAGCATTAGTGCGAAATCAGGGTTTGAGCTTTGTCTGCGATCGTATTCCCCTAAAATTAGAACGTAACGATCTAGTCTGGACGCATCAATATCAACAACAAATTATCAATCTTCCGATCGCTCACGGAGAAGGCTGTTATTATGCCGATCCTGAAACCTTAGTAAAATTAGAAGCGAATCATCAAGTTGTATTCCGTTACTGTGACACTTTGGGCGAAATCTCTCCCGAATCTAATCCCAATGGTTCTATCAACAACATTGCTGGTATTTGTAACCGTGAAGGTAATGTACTAGGCATGATGCCCCATCCCGAACGAGCCGCAGATTTAACTTTAGGTTCCACCGATGGTAAGGCAGTGTTTACATCAGTAATCCAGTCAGTGATGGGAATGATTAAAGTTTAGGAGATTTCCGAAAAATAATTTACCCCGTTAACTTCGACTCCGCTTATCTATCTAGATAATCTCTGAAGGTAGAAACTTTTCTGAACATAGCCTAACCTCTGAGCATACCGAACTTAGAAATTCGCTCTGTAGAACTAACTCATTATTGATGGCGCGAGTTTTCAATCCAAGTGTAGCTGCTGCAAAAGTCATACTTATCTTGATATGATTGGTTCGCTGTCATAATTCTTTAACTATGCCTTACCAAAATATTGAAGCTTCTCTCTCTGATGACGATCTTAAGGAAATTAAAGCGGCTATTTCTGTAATTGAACAAAAAATGCCCTTCTTAGTTAATCTGACTGTAGATGAACGCCGCAGTCTTTATAAGATGGGTGATAAGAGGTTGGCATTTGTCCAAAATAGCTTGAAAGCGGCAGAGAGTAATCGAGGCATTTTGCCTAATAGTTTTAACTACGAAGGCTATGTAAAAGACTGTGAGCTTGCGGCGAAGTTAACCGAAGTGATAATGGCTTTACGCCAAATTACCGAACAAACCGATGATACGCTGATGGCTGTTGGTAGTGAAGCGGTGAGCAGTAGCTTAACGGTATATGAATATGTGAAGACTGCTGCTAAGAAAACGGCTGGTCTGAAAACTATTGCCGATCAATTGGGGAGTTTGTTTAAGGCAATTAGAAGTAAGTCTGCTAAACCAACAGATACTACTATTTAACCTCTGAGCATGGCTGACGAACCTCTGAGCATGGCTGACGAACCTTTGAGCATGGCTGACGAACCTTTGA
>CAZLKI010000037.1:0-5819 GCA_964560035.1 uncultured Synechococcus sp. | reverse complement strand
GACGAACCTCTGAGCATGGCTGACGAACCTTTGAGCATGGCTGACGAACCTTTGAGCATGGCTGATGAACCTTTGAGCATGGCTGACGAACCTTTGAACATGGCTGACGAACCTCTGAGCATGGCTGACGAACCTCTGAATATGGCTGGCGAACCTCTGAGCATGACGGGCTAAGGAAATCTCTGAAGGTGGAAACTTTCCTAGAAATCGCCTAATTATTAATTTCTAGTCAATTCCTAATTCTAGTTTGAGTAATTTAATCGACTCACTGGCAATATAATTTCCTGAATAAATAACTTCTAAAGGGCGGATTCGATTAATGGCATTAGTGGCGATCGCTTCTTTAACCAAACTAGCCGAATGTCCCGTAATTAATAGGTCTACAGTTTTGAGCATAGATTGCAATCGGTAAGTATCTTGGGGCAATACTGAGATTACTAAAATATCTTTGCGAATACTTTGAATTAAGCTTTCCGCCAGACGTAAAATCCCCGTACTTAGCGAAACCAAACCGACCGAACTTCCTACAGGTAATCGTCTGATTCGCTCTATTTCTGGGCTGTAATTATAAATATCCACTGTAAACACCCGTATGGGGCGATCGCCTATGGCTTTATGGACAGTTTCGGCAAAATAACGATTGGTGACGATCGTGCTGGAGTTTAAGCCACTGTTTAAGTTGGAGTTTGAACTGGAGTTTAAATTAGGGCGATCGCCTTGCGGTTCCAGATAATCGACTTGATTTTCGATTTGATTTTCGATTTGATTTAGAGTCTCGCCTAGATCTTCAATTGCAATAATCTGAATGGGAATATGCAAAGCCTCCTCTAATTCGTCTGCCATAATTTGCGCGATCCCCGCATCTTCTTTACCAGAGGCTACAAGCAACTTAGCACTACAACTCAGCCGCCAATTAAGTTCGTTATTAAATACCGCTTGAGCTTGATTGAGGGAATATCCTAAATTGAGCAGTCGATCCAATGCCTGACGCACAACTTGCACCGAAAGATCTAAAGATGGAGATTCTTGTTTGGGAGTAGCAGCATATATACCCGACCCACCTTTTGCCTCGACTAAGCCTGCTTTTTTCAGCTGTTGGTAAACTTTATTAATCGTGTTGCGATGTAAGCCTGTCCACTGCGCTAATTGACGAGTGCTAGGTAGTTGTTCTCCATTAATATAGGCGCGAGAAGTAATGGCAAAACTGATCTGGTCAAATAACTGACTTGAAGCGGGAATCTCACTATCGGTTTGAATGAAGAACTTTACCATTTGAGATTAATGATCGACAATTAAGAAATGATTTTAAGATTAGTTTAAGTGTCTGGATTGAAGTTTAGGAGATTTAATTGCATAAAGATCGAATTATAGTTGCCCTAGATGTTTCTAGTCTCGATCGCGCGATCGCCTTGGTCGAGCTATTACCCGATGTGACATTTTGGAAAGTGGGGCTAGAATTATTCACCAGTATAGGTGCCGAGATCGTTCAATATTTGAAATCTCAAGGAAAAAGAGTATTCTTAGACCTCAAACTCCATGACATTCCTAATACCGTTGCCGCAACTTGCAGAGTATTAATAAAGCTTGAAGTAGACTTTATAACCGTTCATGCGCTTGGTGGCAGGGCAATGCTAAATGCCGCACAGACAGAAGTTCAAAATAGCCAAACTCAACTTTTAGCCGTGACTGTGCTCACAAGTATCTCGGAGAATGAATTAGCACGAGATCTAAAAATTTCTCTAAAACTCTCAGATTACGCTCTGGAATTGGCATTAATGGCTCAAAACTCTGGTATCTCAGGCTCAGTATGTTCTCCCCACGAATTAAAAAACCTGCGATCGCATCTTTATCCTAGTTTTAACTTGGTTACGCCCGGTATTCGATTAGAAAATGGTTTAGCCTACGACCAAAATCGCGTTATGACTCCCCAACAGGCGATCGCGCTCGGCGCAAATTATTTAGTTATCGGTCGTCCCATTACTGCGGCAGTCGATCCGCTAAAAGTATGGCAAGAACTTTGCGAGCTTAAAAATTGTAACTAAACCTTCTTGCTGTATGTTTTTAGTATAATTTCAGGAATAATCCTATTAGCCCCTAATCTAGCCTGACCTTTTAATATTTACGGAATTGCTCAATGGAATTGCTTTATGGAATTATCTAGTTGTAGAAATGCGATCGAAGAATTAGTTATAGAAGAAGTAAAGGCACAGATCAAATCTCTGAGTCTATCATTGCAAAATCAGGTTGATGCCTGTGCAGTAATAGCGTATGCTCTCAATCGCCTTCCAACTATGTATGCTACTACCCAAAGAGGATGGGCACAGCAACGCAAACGCGCCCGCGAAGAATTAAACGATCAAATTACAGGGGCAGTCCGCCAAGGAATGTTGGGAATTAGAAAAGATATGTTACGGGCATCTCAGCCTTTACCTGAGATCGAACTAGAAACCGAAGCTCGGTCTTTAGCAAAACTGCAAAAAATGCTAAACCAACCCAATTTAAGATGGAGAGACTTGCCAATCGCCTTACAGGAAAGAATAGCTAATATCCACGAGCACGGAGTTTTTTCTATAGGGCATCTCAGTATGGCAAAAAAAAATGCGATGAATGTTAAAAGCTATCTTCAACGCTCCAAGTCTCATTCTCCTGAATGGAAGAATCGCCAAATCACAATTCCCCTCTCCCAGCATTCAATTCAAGCTTCTCAAGATGAAAAAGAGTTTGCTTCATATATGCTTAGAGCTTATTGGGACTACACTAATATCTTAGAAAATTTGGTTACGGCGGTGGCAGAATTACAAATGAAGCGCATGGAACCCAATGCTAGAGAGCGGGTAACTTTAAACGAAGTTGTGGCTTATTGTCTAAATCGCTTACCCCCGATGTACGCTACTAGCAATAACGGACTTCAACAGTTACGCAGTCGAGCTAAAACTGAAATGGCTCATCAAATTGTGGCAATGGTTAGGCAAGCTGCGATCAAGGTGGGCGATTATCCCCAAAGACTTTTACCACCTTTAACCATCGAAAAATTTACGAAAGAACGCGATCTGGTTTTGGCTAAACTTGGGCAATGCCTAGAACTTCCCGAGTTATCTTGGCAAAATGTAGTAGAAATAATAGAAGATATTTTGGTGCAATCTGAAAGAGGCGAAAGTGAATGGTATCGGAAACTACAGGTTTCATTTTAATTGGTATTACCTAAAACTATTAATGAAACTTGAAAACCGCATCAATAAATTAACACCATACCTATTTTTATTACCCGCACTTTTGGCTTTTGCAATTACGGCTTTTTTTCCGATCGCCCAAGCATTTTATTTAAGTTTCACCAACTATGACTTTATTACCAAACCTAGTTTTATTGGCTGGCAAAATTATATTAATTTGTGGAGCGATCGCAATTTTTGGCAAGTCTTATTAAACACTTTAATTTATTTGGTGTGTGCGGTACCTTTATTAATTGTAATTCCTTTGTTTTTGGCAATTTTAGTCAATCAAAAACTTCGAGGTATTCAATTTTTTCGGGTAATTTATTATTTCCCAGTGGTGATTTCGGTAGTAGTTGCTGGGTTGGCATGGAAATGGATTTATGCAGAGAATGGCTTGCTAAATTACTTTATTTCTTTATTTAGTTCCTTAATTAGCTGGGAATCAATCAAAATCAATTGGTTAACCGATTCTAAAACTGCAATTTTTGCCGTGATTGCTGTAACTGTGTGGCGGGGCTTGGGCTACTATATGGTGATTTATTTAGCAGGTTTACAATCTATTCCTAAGGACTTGTATGAAGCGGCGGCGATCGATGGCTCGGATGGATGGCTCAAACATTTTGATATCACAATTCCTTTACTCAAGCCCTACATTATTTTGGTCGCGGTAATGTCATCGATCGCCTCCATGAAAGTATTTGAAGAAGTATTTATTATGTCCCGTGGTGGACCTGCTAACAGCACAAAAACTATTGTTTATTATCTCTATGAAAAAGGATTTGGTAGCTTAGAGATGGGCTATGCCTCGGCAATTGGGATTGTAATTTTCGTGGGGATATTTTTAGTCTCGGTAGCTACTTTTAAACTGATTAATTCATCAGATCGTTCGCCAATTAATTCAACTGCTGCACCCGCACTATCAAAATCTTCACATGATTAAATGTTTTGTAACTATTCATAATTGATGACAACAATTAATTAGTTTAATAATTAGTTTAATTTATCGATCTAATTAGGGCTTGCTGAAAAAGCCAAAAATATGTGATATCAAAAAAATAGATGCCAAGATTATGTAATCGAAGTTAAACAGGCAGAATAAATCTTCTATGATTAACTAATAGATTAATGGCAAACCATAGCAAAGAGTAATAAAAAGTCAAAGTCCTTTGATAAAAAAATTACGAAGCAGGTACATTTTACTAACCTCCGATCGCCTTGCTTTATTATTAACTCTCTGACTTTTTGAGCAAGTCCTAATTATCTTTTTAGGACAACCAGAGCGACTATCGCATTTTTAGGTTTTCATCAGAATTAAGCCAGAGCAATGGAATAGGAATTAGTAGGAGCAATAGAAGCGATCGCCAATCCCATTAAAAATATTAATAACTGCGATCGCTATAAACTTTTTTAGATTGTAGGACAGGTAGTCAGAGCTGTATCCAATACTTACGATCGCTTTTGAACTACGTTATTTTTGCAACCAACCATCCAAATCCGTAATAATTGCAAAATCCAGTAATGCCTCACCTAGTTCTTCCACAGATAATTCTGAAATTTGCATTTCTTGGCGATCGGTCAACTTACCAAACCGCTTAGATAGTTGGCGCACAAGTAGCGTTCTTGCCTCATTTTGTCTGCCTTCTTCTTTGCCTTCCCGCAAACCCATTTGAATACCCTCAAGTTTTGCCTCTTGATAAACACGGGTTTGTTTGATCCCATTTGATATAAAGATAAGTTCAATAGACGTTCTTCCCATCCATTCATCCAAATCCGAAACATTTGCAAAATCTAGCAAATCTTCAGCCAACCCTTCCAGCTTTTCAATCGACAATTCCCCGATTTGCTGTTCTAGCTGATTAGTCAACTTTCCAAATCGCTTAGATAATTGAAACACGAGTAGTTTTGTTGCCTCATTTTGCCTACCTTCTTGTCTACCTTCTGGTAAGCCTTCTAGCCTACCCTCTTCTCTTGCCTCTTGATAAACATGGGTTTGTTTGATATCACTTAGTAAAAACATCGCTTCAATTTCCTCTAGACTTAATTTAGAAAACTTGGATGCTAAAACACTCACTAATAATCCTATAATTTCTTGCCTTGCAGCAATATCCGCAATCTCATTTTTGATACGCTCCATTAGCTCTTGCACTAGTTTTTTGACTTGGGATTCTTTACTAACTATAAGTCGAATTAACCCCATACCAATCGAGCCAGACCTAGAGAAAATGGTATCAGTCTGCATAAACATCTCAACTTTTTTTAACGCTATTAAAAATATTTCAATCAACGATCGCCATTATTGTTGGCAAAACTTCTACTGGTAAGAGATAAGACCGTGGATCGATCTGCATTATTTTTGTAACCAACCATCCAGATCCGCAGCATTTAGAAAATCAAACAAAGCTTCACCTAAATCTTCCAAGTTCTCCACAGATAACTCTTCAATTTGCTGTTCCTGCCGATTAGTCAACTTACCAAACCGCTTAGATAGTTGGCGCACAAGCAATGTTTTTGCCTCATTTTGTCTGCCCTCTTGCCGACCTTTAGCTTCACCTTCTTGCCGACCTTTAACTTCACCTTCTTCCATAGCCTCTTGATATACTCTAGTTT
>CAZLKI010000036.1:0-15865 GCA_964560035.1 uncultured Synechococcus sp. | reverse complement strand
GAGCTATTCCTCATATTGGTCTAAATGCATAAGTTATTTAATTTTTATTCCTTAGGTGGTTTAGAACTCACAAGGCTGAGTTGCTAGAAGTTTTAGAACTTCCCAGTCTGCCTTTACACAATAATAGTGCTGAAACTGATATCCGAGAATATGTGATCCGCCGCAAGATTAGTGGAGGCACTCGGTCCGATGCTGGTCGCCGAGCTAGAGATACTTTTATTGGATTGAAAAAGACTTGTCGTAAATTAGGAATTTCGTTTTGGCAATACCTGATTGCCCGATTATGCCGTGACCAGAAAATTCCTCCTCTCTCAGATGTGATGCGCTCTAAAATTGCCACTGCTTTACAGGTCTCTCTTGCAACCTGAAATAGTTGCTTGGCTACCAGCACTTTTTGAGATGTTGCCTCGGAACCACTTACAAAGGACTCTGGATCTGCAATAGTTAATTCACAATTTTGTCCGTGTTCATTTCACAACTAAAGTTATTCCTGCAGTCAAACTAGGAATTTTGGAAGTCGGGTTGTCATGGATGGAACTATTCTCAATTCGTTATGCCTTCTAACCCATATTTAATATAGTATTCAATCTTCCCTACCCAACGGAACCAGTGCAAAGAATCTGGCTCAGACTCTAACTGGTTTAAATCAAACAATATGCCGAAATTTAGATTTTAAAACTTAGACTTTAAAGCTTCAAAGTCTAGCTCTATTATCGAAGCTAACAATTAATCGGGATAGATCCGATCGGGACTGCTTGGGTTTGGGAAGTTTTAAGGTTTTACTACCTAAAGGGATGCGATTAACTCCTTCCAAAGATTTCTTGCCAAATGAAAAGCCAAATATCCCCCCTATGACACTTGTAACGATCATGAGAATAACCAAGATCGCTGTATAACCTAATGATTTTCGTGACTTTTTAGTAGGTTTTGAATTAATTTTTTTGGCAGTGGTGTCAGTCATTAAAATTTAGTATGTACCACGGTCATAAAATATAATAAGACAATATAATAAAAGACTTAGTAAAGTTACAACTAAATATTTTATTCTTATTTTAACTTTATGCATTTCTATCTCCCTGGGCTGGCTGACTGGTAAAGCAAACGACTCATAATCGTTGATATGTTGGTTCAATTCCAATGCCCAGGATTCATTATTCATACTTGATTACGCTTTCATGAAAAATTTCCATTAATTCTCTCTAAATTTCTGCCCTTGCAATCGTTTCTAAGGCTTTGTCTGATAGATTCTTTCACGGCAGCGATCGCGTTCTTCTTGAGTAATAGTCATTTATAGTTTGTTCCTAGTTGTTTTGAAAAATTGGCTTAATGGAATTTAGCTTTTAGTAGTGCAGAAAATTTACATTTTTAGTTGTTATAGTTGTACTATGAGTGATTCAAAGTAACTTATAAATATTAAGTTATTTAACTAAAAGCTAGATTTATAGGCAGGTCTGTATGGACTTCTCAAAATTTTCAAACCAAAACAACCAATCTACAATGTCCTCTTCTGTAGAGGCGGATAGCTGTGGTGAGGTTAGTAATGCAGGACAATTACAGGTAGATGTTACCTATACAAACAGTGTACTGATCTTATCAGAGCGAGATTCTAGGTCTTTTGCAGAGATGCTAAAAAATCCGCCAAAGCCCTCTGTGGCATTAGTAGAATTGTTTAATTGATGGATGGATTACGATATTAACCCTTTGACTGATTCAAGGTTTACAAAGAGTGGTATAAAAAAGCTCGCTTTCGATTACGGAATTAAAACTAAAGAATTAGAGCTAGCAACCTATCTTAAGCAATATGCTTGGAAAAATGATGAGTCTGGAGTCGCTAAAACTTTCATTGCTATTTCAGACAGTGATATTTTAGGCTACTACTCTTTAAGCTCAAGTGTGGTGGAGTTCCCCGAATCCATTAAATCTGAGCTTAAACTTCCCAGTTATCCCATACCTGTAGCTCTAATTGGTAAGCTGGCTGTGCAGAAAAAGTATCAGAAGCATGAGATAGGGAGAGGTTTAATCAAAGATGCTTATTTGAAAATTCTTGAAGCCTCAAAATTAATTGGGATTTTTGCAGTTGCCCTTGATGCTATTGACGATCAGGTAAAGCAGATTTATGTAGACAAATTCGGCTTTTCGCCGCTTGCTGATACCTTAACTGTTTTTCTGCCAATTGAAACTCTTAGGGCTGCGATGTCTCCAACTTCTAAGCAATAGTTTGTTTTCAAAACTTGAATCTAGCGTTGATGACTGGCAATGGTTATAGTCATGATTCGGCAATGATAGGAGCGTTCATTAGGATAAAAATTTGAATCATAACTTTTAAGCCTACAAGCTGGTTATTTTTTTGATTTAATTTACACTTAATATAATAAACACTTAGTAAAGATTTTATGAAGGTGAGCTATGACCACTGAGTTCAAGCTACATCCCCAAAAGACCGTTGAAGTTGTAGCTATGTTCTTAAAGTTACACGAGCAGCCAATGCACCATTTAGGGCTAATTAAGCTCCTTTACATGTCTGATAGACTTTCTTTGGCAAAATTTGGCTCACCAGTGACGGGCGATCGCTATGTCTCAATGCCATTCGGACCCGTTCTTAGTGGTGTTTATGATTTAATCAAGTATCGAGAAATTTCCAACTATCCTGAAGCTCTTAAAATTTGGTCTAAGTATATTTCTCGCAGAAACAATTACAAAGTTCAATTGCTAGATGACCCTGGTAATGATGAGTATATTATTAGTCAGGTATATGCCGATAAAGGTTCTTTCGATCGCTTCGATCTGGTAGATATTACCCACAAGCAATTCCCTGAATGGAAAGACCCTCATGGAAGTTCTAACCCTATTAATGTTACGGATATTCTCAGGGTAGTGGGAAAAACCGAAAAGCAAGTTGAAGTAATTCAAAGGAATATGGAGCGTGAAAACTTTCTTGATAGCATCCTAAATTATGCCTAGTATTAATCTAGGTGATGTTTATTTGATAGCTACACCGCCGAATGGAAATCATTACTATGTTGCTTTTAGAAAATGATAAGTATTTATTTGCAACCCACATTCCGCTCTAAATGGGGAGGTAAAAATAATTAAGAAACTGTAGTAGATAGTAGCGTTGGCATTTATAAGAGAAGAAACTTAGAATATGCAATCGAGCAGGCGATAAATTAACAATCTCTTTAACACCTTGAAAATCAACAAAGTGAATTGCTGGAAAACACTGAAAAACCCAACGTAAAGTAGGCTAATCATTGTGGTCTGTTTTTTGATCAATTGGGAGACTCATTCTGTGGTAGGTTTGATCGCAAAGTGCTGTAACTTCGATCGCCCGATCGATCGTTTTGGGGACTATCCTAATTATTTAAAATTAAGAGTTAAGGATTTCGATCTGTTTCAAATTGCCGATCGTACCTACTCACAGATGGCTCAAGTGTTGCCGAGCGATCGCACGGGTATTTTTTGTCAACTGTTAGAGTAGGTTTTAGAGCTATTAGTTAAGTGTAATAATATCAACCCAAGAGTTAAATTTTATACATTTAATTCTAAATATTTGCTAAACTCTTGTACCTGTTAGGCTAAACGGTCTTGCTTCGGTAATTTTTAGAGACAATACTTGAGAGATTAATTCGGGCGAGTTTTCATTTAAAAAAGTAATACGGTTGCCGCGAGTTCTGCCCATAACTTGATTGGGGTTTTTAGGATTAATGCCTTCGATTAAGATTTCTTCGGTTCGACCCAGATAACGCTGCGATCGCTCGGCGGCTTTTTGATTAACTAGATGATTGAGTCTTTGCAGGCGATCGTCTTTAACTTCTTCGCTGAGTTGATTATCCCAAATGGCGGCAGGAGTACCGGGGCGAGGAGAATAGGCGGCTGTATTTACTAAGTCAAAACTTATATCTTCGACTAATTTTAAAGTATTCTCAAACTGTAATTCTGTCTCACCGGGAAAAGCTACGATCGCATCCGCAGAAATCGAAGCATCAGGCATAATCTTCCTAATATCATCAATAATACGGCGATATTTTTCATGGGTATAGCCCCGTGCCATAGATTTCAAGAGTTCGTTATCTCCTGATTGAAAGGGAATATGAAAGTGTTCGCAGACTTTGGACAGTTCGGCACAGGCTTGAATTAAACGAGGACTAAAATAGCGGGGATGACTGGTGGCAAAACGAATGCGATCGATCCCTTCCACATCATGAATGTAGTAGAGCAAATCGGTGAGGGTAATTTTACCGCCTACTCCACCGCCCAGATCGCTTGGGGACAGGTCACGACCGTAGGCATCAATATTTTGTCCTAATAAAGTGATTTCTTTATATCCTTGAGCCGCTAAAGCTTTGACTTCTTTAAGAATGACTTCGGGAGTTCTAGATTGCTCGCTGCCTCTAACTCTGGGGACGATGCAATAGGTACAGGCTTCATTACAACCATAGATCACATTTACCCAAGCGGTAATTAAACTGTTACGGCGAGGCGTAGTTATATCTTCTTCGATATAGGCGGATTCGGTTGCGGCGACTTGATTGCCATTAAAAACTTGAGCCAAAAGCTGATCTAAACGGTTGACGTGTTGAGGTCCCATGACCAAATCTAATTCGGGGACGCGGCGGAGTAAAGCTGCACCTTCTTGCTGTGCCACACATCCAGCTACGACTAGGGTTAAGTTGGGGTTTTTGTGTTTGCGTTTTGCTTGTCTGCCCAGATAGGAATAAACTTTTTGTTCGGCGTTGTCGCGAATGCTACAGGTATTGTAGAGAACTAGGTCGGCATCATCGGCATCATCGGTAGAGCTATAGCCCATATTTTCTAGTATGCCCGCCATGCGCTCTGAATCTGCTTTATTCATTTGGCAGCCTAGAGTGACTATGTGATATTTTTGATCTGGTTTGGGAGGATTCATATTTCAAAACTGGCTGATATCTCGAATTTTAGCCTAACACTTTCTACTCTACTCTAGACTCAAATGTTAAACCTAAATGTCAGATCCAGATGTTAGATCCAAAACTTTGTACGAGTCCAAACTTGGTCTGGTCATCTTTAGCTCGTCAAGTATTTGATATTTTTGTTACTCCTAAAGTAGCATTGATTTCAGGTGGGATCTTTGTGGGTTTGTTAACGATCGCATATCTGAGATTTAGACATTTTGAGAATTTTTACCGAGTTCTAATTTTGATAACGGTTATTTCTTTATTGCCGCTAATTTTAAGTTTAGTTGTGACTTCTACCCCATTTTTAGAATTTGCGAATGCTCAACTGATGAACTTTTCCCCTGAAGCTACTCTAAATAATCTAGGCAATAGTTTAGATAAGAATGATGCCATTGTGATTTTGGGTAGAGGTGAAGCTATGCGAGAATCAAGAGTTAAAGTTGCTAGCGATTTGTGGCGATCGCAACAGGCTCCAAAAATTTTTGCCAGTGGTAGGGGAGATGCTCAAGAAATGCAAGATATGCTCAAGGCGATCGCGATTCCAGTTCGAGATCTAAGTGGAGAAGATTGCTCGAGGACAACCGCCGAAAATGCTGAATTTACTGGATTATTGCTCAAACCCCAAGGCATAAATAAGATTTTGCTAGTTACCGATCCACCGCATATGTTGCGATCGCTTTTAACTTTTCGACGTTATGGATTTGAGGTTACGGCGGCTCCAAGTTTATTACCTGCTACTCTTAGCGATCGCGATCGTAAATTATTAATCCTGAGAGAATTTATTGCCTTGATTACTTATAAAATCTTGGGCAGATTGGGTTAAGAATGCTGTGAAATGTGGGTTTCTACAACTTTATGTTTTATGTATGTCTGCGGTGGCAAGGGTAAAAAGATGATTGAGTGCGTAAAATAATTGTTGGAAATTTGTGATGGTATAGCTAGTGATATTTTTGGTAAATACTTTCTGGTCGAGGTAACCAAATTCCCATAGTTTACCATCACTAACAATTCCATAAACTCTTCTTTGATGACGGTTTAGATAATCTGCTGCCACAAGCTCGGCTAAACATTGTCCCCAACCTTGCTCAAAATCATTTCTTTTTGCTTCGATGAGCATAAGTAGAGGAAACCCTAAGATGGTTTTACCAAGTTCGGATTTTTGCGAAAGCAGATAATCACAAGTACCACTAAGTTTTGGATTGAACCCAAAGTTTTTTTGAATCCAAAGAGCTGTTGTTTGATAATAGTTTTTATATATTTCTCTCAAAACAGGAAACAAAATCAACTCACATCTCGCCGCCTCCGAGGAAAAAGCATCTAAATTACTCAGATTAAAGTCTAGCTCTAGGATAAAACTTTCAGGAATATCGATGGGAAGTTCGGAAACAAAATTTTTCTCTTCGTATCTAATTTGGAATTCTTCTTGAACTTGAGCTAAGTTTTTATAGTCACTAAATGCCATAGTTGCAATCCAAATATTAGCTACAATGTTAAGCCTAATCGGTTAATTTAATGTGGATCTAAAAAAAGGTTGCTGGAGGCGATCGCTCTGGTTTTAGTTCTAGTTAAATATCTAAATTTTGTTCTAGCTGCTGTGTTGGGGGTGAAACTGCTTTCATTAGTTTTAATTCGTGTTCTAAAGCTGTAATTCTTTCCATCAGCATTTGATTAGTTTGCATTAATTCCTGCGATCGCCCACTCAAATAAGGATCGGACTCCCACCAGTTAATACCAATTTCCCTAGCTTTATCCACCGAGGCAATTAGTAGGCGGATGCGGATGCTTAAAAGCTCTACACTGCCCACCGAAACGGTAATATCACCAGCGATCACAATGCCTTTATCTAAAACTCGTTCGAGAATATCAGCGAGAGAAGAACCTCCAGCACTGGTATTCAGCTTGTTATTAGGCTGGCTCATATAGTTAAAGTTAGGTTGTTCAAATTACTCGATCTAGCAACTGCTCTAAGATCGATGTTGATTCGGGATTTTGCTCAAATCTGGATAAAATTACATCACGGCAAAGCATCCGAAAGTCTTCACTTTGTCCTGAAATTAAAATTTTATGTTCGTAGCAAATCCGCCCGATCGTCAAGCATAGTCTCAGACTTGCAGATTTAGTTTGATTGGTATGACGGCGATAACTGCGAACAAGACCGATTAGCTTTATAGATTGATCGGGTGCGAGCCCTACACGAGTGGTTAAAATTAGCTGTTCGGTTTCTAGATCGGCTTCGCCAATATTAATTGTGATCATGCGATCGAGTAAGGCATCTTGGGTAGGATGTACCCCCGCGTATTCTTCGGGATTAGAAGTGAATACTGCCCGAAACTGAGGATGAACCCGCACGTACTCCGATTGGGAGCTATCGGGGGGCAATACGATCAATTTTTCTTCTAAAACGCTCAATAAAACATTATTGACTTCAGGACGCGATCGATTAAATTCATCATAAATTAAGGTAAATCCTTCACGGGCAGCAAGGGTAAGTCGAGAATCTACCCAATTGTGCTGAAGATTATCTTCCATCTTAAGGACGGTATGGATGTAATTATCCACAACTTTTTTGCGGGTATAACCCGACTGAGAGCCAATTAGTTGGGAAGAGCTTAAATCTTCATCCCCATAAATCAAAACCATCGGGCGACCTAATAAACTAGCGAGGTGCATGGCTAGAGTAGTTTTGCCCGTACCCGCAGGTCCGCTCAAATGTATAGCAAAGCCCGATTGGAGATACCTTAGAGCGCGTTGAGCGATTTGTTTGGTAAATCCAGTGCTGACAAATTGACGGGGATTGGCTTGGAGAACTGTTGTCATGCCTAATTAATTATCAAAGTTATCCAGATCGACCATCTTGATCAAGGCATTTAAAATTTCCGATGGATCGACTTTGAGCGTATTTGCACCTGTCGTTAGTAAGTCTTTGACCCGATCGCGATCGTTAACAACTTGAACTAGCGAAGGACTATCCTGCAAAGAACTTGCATAGTCTTGAATAAACTCTTCAATTCCTTTAGGAGTAGGGTAAGCGACAATTGGAACTTCACTTCTGGACTCTTCTAAAATCTCATCATAGTCCAATAGATTAGGTTGCTCCACTCCCCAAACTGAGAAACGGATATAGCTTGCATAGTCTAACAATTCTTGCTTAAAGTTGGCAGCTATCCTTAACCGTTCTTGCTCGGCTTTCAGACGGTTGGCTGTATCTAAAAGGGCATTAGCTGCGCGAGTTTTTTGATTTTGTTGGAGTTCTAGCTTTACAAGTGCAGATCGAATGGATACTTCTTGAAGTCGCTGGATTCGATCGCTATGAGCAACAGATAGGCGGACTTGCTCGGCATTAGCTAACATTGTCCGAGTGGCAATTACTTGTTGTTGAAATTCAAGCGATCGCGCTACACGCCAAATATTAAGCTCATGTACTCTTAATTGACGAGCCTTGGCAAATCCTTGCATCAGAGAAGTCATATCTATTTAGTCCTAAGTTGAGAAACTATTTTTAAAATATTAACAGCTACTTTAGAAAATAACTTTGGAGCAAAATCTAGCTTAGAAGCTTGCCCCAAATTGATTTAGATTTAAATTATCTAAAAACTACTAAGAAAAGTCAAATCTAAATAGTAGTTTGTTGAGCAAAGACTACAGAAGGAACAGCAGCAGATGCAGTTAAGCCTACAGCTTCAGCATATTTTAGGTAGGTTTCCACAGAGGCGATTACAACCCTTGCTTCGATAGACAAAAGTTCGATTCCAACTAGGGAAATTCTGACCCATGCATCGATAACAATGCCCTTATCCAAGATCCGATCTACGACTTCAGCCAAACTAGAAGAAGAATTAACTTTTTCAACTGCCATAACAAATTTCTCAAATAAATAGCAAGATTAGCATAGCGTAATTTTTATAAAGAAATAAATTAAGTATTTAGTCCCATCTAAGCGGATTAATCTGCTCGTACATTAAAATCTCAAGCCAAGAGCGATCCGAGCCAATTCCGATCGAATAGAAATAGCTTTAATCCCAAAATTAAAACTAAAATCACAGACAGTTCATATTTTGATTTCAGCCATTATTAATGAGAGGACAATATGGATAACTGGCAAGCAATTGCAGCCTCATGTATCTTTGCAAGCGTGATTTTTCTCGTAATCACAGAATGGATCCAGATGACGATCGCTGCCATGTTAGGGGCATTGATGTTGGTCGTATTCAATATTATGTCTCTGCCCCAAGCGATCGCCTACATCGGGCAAAGTCACGGCACATTAAGTCTGTTTTTTGGCGTAATGGTCATGGTACGGGCATTTGAGCCGACCAAGGTGTTTGATTATCTGGCGGCACAGATTGTGATTTTTGCGAAAGGTAAAGGTAGTCGGCTGTTGTTGGCGATCGTGGGAGTGGTGACACCAATTTGTGCGGTTTTACCAAATGCCACAACTGTGATGATTTTGGCTCCTTTAGTGCCACCGATGGCGCAGATTGTAGGGGTAGATTTTGTGCCTCTACTGATTTTGATGGTTTTCGTAGCAAATAGTGCGGGATTACTGACAATTGTGGGAGATCCTGCAACTTATATTGTCGGTAGTGCTATTAATTTAAGTTTTAGCGATTATTTAGTTCGTTTGAGTTTGGGCGGAGCGATCGCGATTATTGTGATTGTTGCTATGCTGCCATTTTTATTTCGGAATATCTGGATTAAGGAATTAGAAAATGTCGAACAAATAATTGCACCCAAGATCGAACATCCCCGGATGCTAATACTCGGAACTGCGATCGCGGCTTTTGTTTTGATCTTTTTTGTGATTGGTGAATCTTTGCCAGTTCCTGTTTCTCCTGCAACTGTGGCACTGCTGGGGGCTGTACTTGCCCTTTTACTGGCTCACCATAGCAAAATTGATTCCATTAATCATATTTTACGAGATGTGGATTGGAGTACGTTGATATTTTTTATGTCCATTTTTGTTTTGATTGGCGGTCTACAAAAAACTGGAGTGATTGGCGGTATGTCTGGGATTTTAGCTGCTGTTCTGGGTCAAAATATTGCGCTCGGATCGATATTTTTAATATTTTTTGTCGGACTAATATCTAGTGTTGTCCCCAATATTCCTTTAGTGGTGGCGATGGTACCGTTACTGAAGGAGTATGTTGTTAAAGTTGGTTTTACAGGGTCAGAGGTTCTAGCTTCAGATTATTCTGGGCAGTTTCCTCCTGAGGTTCTTCCTTTATTTTATGCCATGATGTTTGGCGCGACCTTAGGCGGAAATGGAACTCTAGTGGGAGCTTCATCTAATATCGTGGCGGCAGGGATTTCCGAACTTCACGGACGCAGAATCAAATTCAAAACTTTTTTGAAGTACGGCTTTCCCGTGACGATCGCACAGCTAATTGCCAGTGCTATTTATGTGGGATTACGATTTCTGCTCTAATTTTGATTTAAGAGGATTGTTCGTTTATTTAGAAGCGATCGCACAGTTTCCAAATTCAAAGCAGAATTACTCTTTACGATCTCTTCTATGGTTCGATCGGAGTTTTGACATTCCTGCATAAATTTAAACTCTAATTCCGATAAATGACAAATCCCATAGTCGGGATCGAAAAGACAATTGCTTTCCCACCCATTAATGCAAGGATGATGTCGGGGAATGGAGCTTAAAATTTTAGTATCGGTTAGATCCAATTGTGTCAGAGGCGATCGCGTTAAAAAGAATTCATAATGGGCAATATCAGTATCTAGCAATTCAATCAAACGGTATTGTTGAAGCTTAGGTAAAGCTTGAGCAGTTGCTAGTAGTTCGGGATTGGTACCTAATAGTCTTTCTAAATTCCAAACTTGAGGATTAGAGAAACCCACAAATTCTAAATCCGAAGCATCAATTAGCTCAAACAAGCTCTCAATCTCATAGTCAACTTCGTGGGGATGCAAGTACATATCGGCAAAACATTCATCGCGAGTATTTTCCATCGCCCAGCGCGATTTCTCTCTTTGTACCAGTCGATTGGTGTCGGGTAAAGACGCAAATATTTCTCTACCTAGTTTTACCCCTTGCTTGAAATCTTGATTTTCTTTTTGATTTTGACTGTGATTTTGACTGTGATTTTGAAGGATAGCGATCGCCTGTTGCATTAAATTAATTTCCCAGCGTCCAATCTTGGCATAAACAAAGATATGAAAAATTCCACCAACTGCTAACTTATGGGCTACAGCCTGAATGCCTTTAATAGGATCGGGCATATGGTGTAATACGCCTACACAGTTAATCATGTCAAACTCTCCTTCAATCTGGTCTAGATCGTAAAGACTTAATTGTTGAAATGTAAGCGATCGCCCATCACTAGGAGGAGAACTACGTCGGCACCGTTCCTTTGCTACCTCTAAAGTGCCCGCACTAATATCCACTGCCAAAATATCTGCATTAGGATTAAGATGTGCTAGATATTCTGTACTCACGCCACTGCCACAACCTGCATCTAAAATTCGAGGGGTTTTATTTGCCGCTAATCCGCCCGTACAAAATCCATAAGCACCCTCCCAACTCCATCGCCAGTTATATCCTGGTGGTGCCTCATCTAATATGGGCTCAGGCGGGAACGGAAAAGTATCGTAAAGTTTGGCAACGGCATTGGTTACATTGCGATCGTTTAATTGACTGGCTAATGGATTATCTGATTGGTTAGCTGACATGGGTAGGGAATGATTTATCGCCAATCATCATAGCTAAAAATTTGCAACTAATCAGGTCAAAAAGAATTAGACAAAAAGAGGATTACCAATAAAGATATTGATAAGAGTATCAAAGCCCTGAAGTCCTTGCTTCTTGAGAGTAAAGATATAACCACGGATACGGGCAAAAATATTAGCACCGTTTTCAGAACGGCAGCAACCAGAGATTTTTTGTTTAAACTTAGAACCTATTTAATAAAGTATTTATACTTATAGAATAATAGTTTTATCAGCAAGAGTAAGCAACAAGGATACTTAAACTTAAGTTGAGGTGTTGGCTGGAAGTTTTGTAGTCTAAGCTCGCAAGGTCAAGCCTAAAGGTCAAATTATTATGGTCAAAGGTCGAAGTTTTAAGCTCCAAGCTCGACAGTTACAGGTCAAAGCTCAAAGTTTGCAGGTTCAAGCTCGGATCATCAAGCCCAGAGGTCAAGCGATCGAGGGTTAAGCTCAAGTTTTCAAGCTTAAACCGCCTCGCAGGGGTAATTGCCAGTTTGATGTTTACTGGCGGTACAAATACTGAAACTTTTCTATTTTTTATTCGAGAGGTTTTGGTTCCTACATTATGGAAAGGAGCAGTTGTGGTTATGGATAACTTAAATGTCCATGTTAATCAAGAGGTTCTAGAGGCAATAGAATATGTAGGGGCAAAAGTATTATTTCTACCTACAGATTCTCCTAAATTAAATGCGATTGAAATGCTTTGGTCTAAATTAAAGTCTTGGTTAAGAAAGGTTCAACCCAGAACTAGAGAAGAATTAGACCAAGCCGTCTCGACTTTTATCAATTTCTTCGATAAGGAAGATGTTATTGGCTACTTTATTGGATCTGATGCCCTCTAAATCTTCAGAGCCAAAAAGCGATCGCCATAAATGTCATAACTTCAAAACATAAAATTACCAGTGGAAAATCGCTTATGAGAATATATCTGATAAGTCGCAAGAAAAATCTGGTAATAGTAAAGATGTGAGATTATCCGTCTTATGTAAGGTTTCCACTAAAACTAACTTTGTCTCTAAACGACGATAGACCTGAACTTGTTCTAAAAAGCGATCGAATATCCAATACTCTCGTACGCCTTGGGATGAATATAGCTTTAATTTAATTTCAGCATCTCTTTTCTCTCCACCGACTGACATTACTTCAATCACTAATTCTGGAGCCGCCGTAAAATGTCCCTTACTATCCTCACAAGCTTTTAAGCGGTCATTACTGATCCAAATTACATCAGGAATCACATTATCAACATCTGTAAAAATAATTCCTGCTCCGCTGATCGCTCTTCCTAATTTTGATTTTCTCGACCAATTTGTTAATTCGGTACAGATACCATCACATATCCCTTGATGCTGCCAATTGGGGGCTCTAGTCACAAGCAGTTCTCCATTAATAGTTTCATAGCGATTCGTGCTTTCGGGTAGCAATTCTAAGTCCGCAGTTGTCCAGATTTCATGATTAACTTTTGCATTAATAACTTTTGTCAGGGTCATATTATTTTAAGGATATTATGAAGGGTTAGCTCAATTTTAGGCGATCGCCCAATCTACAATCGCTTCTAACAATTTCAATAACAACACTAACTTTAAGCTTGCTTTGAGAGATACAATCTAATTTAGGTAAAATTCCTTTAAATTTTGAGCTCACTCTTAACTAAATCCTCACTGAATTCTGAAAGTATATGGACTTTGCAAATCTCAATATCGTCTTAAATTCTGGGGTAATCCTGCCAGAAGTAATCATAGTTGTCGCCCTGCTTGTAGCTTTGGTAGCCGATCTAATCTCAGTTAAAACTTCTAAATGGTTACCTGCGATCGCTATCAGTGGCTTATTAGGCGCAGTAGTTGTCTTAATTTGGCAGTGGTTTAACTTAACCGAACCTTTGGCATTTGTTTACAGTTTCAATGGTGACAAGCTCAGTATTATTTTCCGCGCCACAATCGCTTTGTCCTCGGTATTTACAATTTTGATTTCAGAGCGATATTTTATCCAGTCAGGCATTGCCATTAGCGAATACATTACGATCCTGCTTTCGGCAACTTTGGGCGGGATGTTTTTGGCAGGTGCTGACGATTTAGTCATGGTGTTTGTATCTTTAGAAACTTTAAGTATTTCCTCGTATTTGCTTGCAGGTTATGCCAAGCGCGATCCGCGATCCAATGAGGCGGCGTTGAAATATTTACTAATTGGTGCCTCTAGCTCTGCCGTATTTTTATATGGAATGTCGCTGCTCTACGGCTTATCGGGTGGTCAGACAAATCTGCATGAGATCGCCTCGCGTTTACCTTTAGGTGGTTTGAGCCTAATTGTGGCAATGGTATTTGTGGTTGCAGGTATTTCGTTTAAGCTCTCGGCAGTGCCCTTTCATCAATGGACTCCCGATGTCTATGAAGGTTCACCTACGCCTGTAGTGGCATTTTTATCGATCGGCTCTAAGGTGGCAGGTTTTGCTTTGGCAATGCGGTTTATGGTGACGGTATTTCCGATGATTTACGACCAATGGCACTACGTGTTTATAATATTGGCAATTTTCAGTATGGTTTTAGGAAACATCGTGGCGATCGCCCAAACCAGTATGAAGCGGATGTTGGCTTACTCTTCGATCGGTCAAGCTGGATTTATTATCTTGGGGATGGCGATCGGGACGGAAGCAGGATATTCCAGCATGGTTTTTTATATGTTGGTCTATCTATTTATGAATATGGGTGCCTTTGGTTGTGTCATTCTATTTTCGTTGCGTACGGGTACCGATCAAATCAGCGAGTACAGTGGCTTATACCAAAAAGATCCTCTGCTAACTTTGTGTTTGAGTATATGTTTGCTGTCTTTGGGTGGGATTCCTCCATTGGCAGGATTCTTTGGCAAGATTTACATCTTTTGGGCGGGTTGGCAAGCTGAGGCGTATGGATTGGTAATCTTAGCACTGGCAATGAGTGTCGTTTCAATTTACTACTACATCCGAGTTGTGAAAATGATGGTTGTCAAAGAGCCGCAGGAAATGTCTGATTCCGTAAAAAATTATCCAATCGATCCTGTTTGGACTGCCGATGGCATGAAGCCTTTGCAATTTGCGATCGTATTTACGTTGATATTTACGAGCATCGCGGGTATTGCTTCAAATCCCATATTTACCTTGGCAAATCAATCAGTTCACGATACGGCTTTTTTGAGAGCTTCGTTGGGAATTCCGTTTTCCAGTCCAGTTAGCTTTAATTCTGGCAATTTGAAATCAGGCAATCTGAAATCAACAACTCTTGAACCAATCAGCCAATTACCTAAAAAAATTAGCGAGATTTCTACCGAGTCCATAACTCAGGAGTAAAGTGGCAGAGGCTATAACAACACCTAACCCTACAACTAACTCGATCACGAAGGAGGCGATCGCCATGTTGATCGATCTTGCCGAAAGTGGTGAAATCGATCCTTGGGATGTACAGGTTATAGATGTGGTAGATCGATTTTTATCGCGGTTAATCAGTGACGATCGCCGCGATCTCTATGAATCTGGACAAGCGTTATTGTATGCTTCGATGCTGGTTTTACTTAAGGCACAAACACTATCTCAAGCTATAACTGAGCCATTAGAATCGGAAGAATTATTAGATTTCCCCGAATCAATTCCTGCTGAAAAACGGATTAACTTTGATGATGCGATCAAGCGGCGACCCGTGGCATTACCACCTTTGGGAAGAAAAACTACGCTAGCCGAATTAATCGCTCAGTTAGAAGAAATGGCTCAAACTATAGGGCAAAAAGTCGGAAAACGCTCTGGCTCAAACCGTAATCGTCCTCAATCTCGTCAGGTAGCACTACGGGCGATCGCGCAGTTGGCACACAAAGAAAATCTATCAGAGATGGCACAAAAGCTAGAAGAATTTTTTCATCAAAATCCTACCCATACCGATATTTCCGAATTAACTAAAGTATTTGGCGATCGCGTGGGCGTATTTACAGGGCTACTATTTCTATCCGCTCAGGCTAAGGTGGAACTGGTACAAGCTGACTTCTACGGACAAATTCAAGTCCAGCCTTTTTTATTACAAAATCCTTAGGCTAAAAACTTGCGCACCGATACGATTTTTTATCAGCTATTTCAGACCTTTGATAACTTGTTATAGAAATAGCCGTAAAACCCAACGGTTTTAATCGTGGGATATAAGGCGGTAAGCGAGAGCGAACAATCTACTTAGCGGATCGCAGATACCCTTACAAGAAAC